>JAFMQQ010000196.1 GCA_017354595.1 Micromonosporaceae bacterium | reverse complement strand
GTGGCATCGGCCAGCAAGCCGGCGCACGGGCCGGCCGAGCCCACCGTCGACGCCGACTACCTGTACGCGCAGCTGTACCGGATGGCGCAGTCGTTCAGCTATCGCATCTCCGGCGCCGACGGCGACCCGAGACAGGCCGCCGACCCGTACAACCTGCCGCCCACCGTCAACGGCTGGCAGGAGCTGTACGCGTACTGGAAGGCCAACCTGACCGACCAGCAGCTCAACACCGCGCTCGCCGGCTACGCCACGGTGACCGACCACTACTTCCGCCGCACCGGCGGCTACCGCTTCGACTCCGACGACGCCGAGGTCACCATCCCGGGTGCGAGCTGCGCCGGGCAGCGGGTGCTGCTGGCCGCGCATCCGGATGAGACACCGGTACCGACGGACATCGTGGGGCTGATCGACTCCGGCACCACCAGTGGCAGCACCGGTTTCGGGGCGGCCCGGCGGCACATCACCGACAGCAACCTGGGCAACGAAGGCGCGTACGACGGCCTCTCCGGCGTCGCCCTGACGCTCGCCGAATACCACGCGCTGCTGGCCTGGTACGACGCCACCGGCACCGTCCCGGCCCGCACGCTGAAGGTCACCCTGCTCGACGCGTCCCGCGGAAAGACCAGCGACGGGTTGTTCAGCCGGGAGGGTTCGGCCTGGTACGCCAGCAACCTGATCCCGTCCGGTCCGCAGGGCCAGTACGTGCTGTTCGCCAACATGGACTCGCTCGGCATCGACTACCCCGCCTACCACCTGGGCACCGAGTTCTACTGGAACAACGTCACCGGTGGCGGTGTCGGCCCGTGGTCCACCTTCATCAAGGCGACGCCGGCGGCGCCGAACCAGGCGTACCCGGACACCGGACCCGGCTCGCCGGGCGCGAACATCGCCGCGAACGCGACGGCGATCACGTCCCTGCGCGCCGACCTGCAGACCGCGCTGCTGGAAGGCTTCGACCAGCAGGGCCGGAAGTACAACTTCTCGGTGCCGCTGGAGAACCCGTTGCGGTACAACCAGACCGGCCAGGCACCCAACCCGTACAGCGGTGTCGTTCCAACCAAGCCCGCGTACTCCCCCGCCGACCAGGCGCGCTACTCGCCGGTGCGGGACGATACCGATGGGCTGGAGGACGAGCAGGCCTTCTTCAACCTGGGTATCCCGGGCTTCACGGTCTCCGGGGTGAAGAACTCCAACGCCGATGAGAACCCTTACGCCGCCTCGGTCAGCGACGCCACCAAGGCGACCCCGATCATCGGGTACGCCGGCAACCAGACCACATTCCAGCTCGGCAACAACACCCCGCAGCCGGGCATGACCAGTGTCGCGGCCGCGACCGCCGCCGGGGACACCAACGTGAAGGTCGCCGCCGTCACCAACCTCGCCGCCGGGCAGCCGATCTTCATCGGTACCGGCACCGATACCGAGTACGGTCAGATCCTCGCCGTGGGTACGGCCGGCGCCGACGGTACCGGCGTCACGCTGGCCAGGCCACTGGCCCGGGCGCACCCGGCCGGGGTCCCGTTCACGGTCAACGAGAACCAGCCGGTCGGCTACCTCTCCGACACCCTCGAACACCTCAACTACTTCGCCGGCGGTGCCCCGCACGGGCTGCAGCCCACCCAGCCGACCGAGGAGCTGAAGCGGGCGCTGGAGCTGCCGGCCCAGTGGACCAGCCTGCTGCTGGCCGGCGACGGGTACGCCGGCTCGGTGCCGAGCACCGGCAAGCCGTTGGCGTACTTCGAGACCTCACCCGCCCGGCCGCAGAACACCCTGACGGTGACCTTCGATGCCGGCTTCTCCCGGGACGACCGGGGCGCCACGGCCGGGTTGAAGTACTACTGGGACTTCGGCGACGGTACCCACGCCACCGGGCAGCGGGTCACCCACACGTTCACCGGGCCGACGTACGCCGACGTGAAGCTCGCGGTGAGCAAGGGCGGCGCCTGGGGCACGTACCGCCAGGCGGTCGCGGTGGACAGCCCGACCGGTGGCGCACCGGCGACCGATCCCTGTGGCACTCTGACCCCGGCCGAGTCCGGGCAGCTGATCGCGGCGGCGAAGGAGGTAACCGGAGCATGATCCTCCACATGAGACGGACCCGGCGCTGGTTGTCGATGGCCGGCGTCGCCGGGCTGGTGCTCGCGGGCGCAGGCGGCGCGGCTCCGGCCGCGGCACCGGCCGGGCCGGCCGGTCAGGCCAGGCCGGTCGTCGACGCCACGTTCCTGTACAACGAGCTCTACTACCTGGCGACCAACTTCATCTACCGGGTGGCCGGCGCCGACGGGCCGCTGGCCAACCCGGCCGACCCGAACAACCTGCCGGCCAACTACAACGGCGCGCAGGAGTTCTACAAGTGGTTCGCCCAGGAGCTGACCAACACCGACGCGACGCACATGGGTCCGCTGGGCCGGTACCTGACCGCGAAGGACCACATCTACCCGACCCGGCTGACACAGCTCGACGACCTGAGCGTGACCATCCCCGGCCAGTCCTGCCCCGGCCAGGTTGCGCTGATCGCCGGGCACAACGACAGCACACCCACCTCCACCTCGGTGGCGAACGGTTCGGCGAACGGCAGTGCCACGCCGATGACCGCGATGCGTGGCGGAAACTGGGGCAACGGCTCGATGTATGACGCCGGCTCCGGCGAGGCGATGGGCATGGCCGAGGTGCAGGCGCTGCTGCGCTGGTACCAGAGCAACGGCACGTACCCGGAGCGGACCATCAAGATAGGCCTGTTCGACAACGAGGAGGGCGGCCTGGTCGGCTCGGGCTTCTACTCGCAGACCAACGTGTCCACATTGGCCAGTCCCGCGGCTGCCGGCGACACCAACGTGAAGATAGTCAGCACCACCGGTGTCGGCTTCGCCGCCGGCGAGACGCTGCTGATCGATCCGTTCGGCAACCCGGAGCTGGTGACCATCAGCTCGGTCGGTTCGGCCGGGCCGACCGGCACCGGAATCACCTTCACGCCGGCGCTGACCACCGGCCACGCCGCCGGAGCGCCGCTGTCGGCCGGGGTGGCCAACACCGGCGGGCTGATCCCGGACGGGCCGCAGGGGCAGTACGTGATGGTCGCCAACATGGACCAGAACGGCATCGAGTACCCCGCATACCACTTCGG
Source organism: Micromonosporaceae bacterium (assembly GCA_017354595.1). Classification (GTDB taxonomy): domain Bacteria; phylum Actinomycetota; class Actinomycetes; order Mycobacteriales; family Micromonosporaceae; genus DATEJJ01. The sequence continues at coordinate 3,154 of JAFMQQ010000196.1, read as the reverse complement.
TACCGACCACTACCTGAACAACATCGTCGGTGGCGGGGTCGGCCCGTGGTACACGAACATCAATGCGGTGCCGCTGTACACCACGCCGAACAACCTCTACAACGCCACCGCGATCGCCCGGATCCAGCACAACCTGGCCAACGTGCAGGCGTTCCGGGACGCCGTCGCGGCCGCGGTCGCCCAGGCGTTCCAGGTCCTCGGCCAGAAGTACGGCTTCAGCATGCCGCTGGAGAATCCGCTCCGCTTCGACCAGGTCGGCTCCACACCGGTCGACCCGGGCCCGCGCTCGGTACCGGCGTACCTGCCCGCCGACATCGCGAAGTACTCGCCGGTGGTGGACGACAACACCGGCCGCACCGACCAGGTCTCCTTCATCCGGGACTGGGGCATCCCCGGGTACGGCGTCATCGGCGCCTACGACACCAGCACCAACCCGCAGGTGGGTGGGAACGAGAACCCCTACCCGACCGGATACGCGAGCAAGCCGACGCTCAGTCAGTACGCGCTCTACGACACCAACGACGACACCGCCGAGCACCTGAACTACTACGCCTCCGGTACCACCCACGGGCCGGAGGGTCCGACCAGTCCGTCCGAGGGGCTGCGCCGGGCGCTGGAGCTGCCCGCCACGTGGACCTCGTACGTGCTGGCCGACAACGCGTACGGCGGCGCGGAGGCCAGGAACAGCAAGCCGATCGCGTACTTCGAGACGCTACCGGCCAAGCCCTACCTGACCTCGACGGTGACCTTCGACGCATCGTTCTCCCGCAACAGCGGCGGGCAGTCGCACGGCCTGGCGTACTACTGGGACTTCGGCGACGGCACCACCCTGGCGACCACCAGCCCGACGGTCGTGCACAACTTCGCGTCGGATCCACAGTGGTATGACGTGAAGCTGGCGGTGAAGTCAGGCGAGAACTGGAGCTTCTACCGCCAGGCGCTCGCGGTGAAGTTCGTACCGGCACACTACCCGGACGCACCGCTGGCGAACGAGCCGGCGCCACCGGCGACCGACCCGTGCGGCACGCTCACCGCAGGCGAGCAGGCATCGATGACCGCGCACGCAGAACCGCTGCTGGACCGGCTGAACGGCTCGACCACGACAGTCGTCATCAAGCAGTGACCCGCTCCCGCCTGCCGGCGGCGCTGCTGGCACTCACGGTGGCGGTGCTCGTGGTGGCGGTGCTCATGGTGGCGGTGCTCATGGTGGCGGGGTGCTCGGGGGGCACCCGGCCACCGGCGCAGCCGGCCCTGATCCCGTGGGACGGCACGGTACCGGCGGCGCTGCGGGCATCCAGCGCGCCGCCGGTACCGCCATGCACGGCATCCCGGCTCGCCGTGCTGGATGGCGGGTTCCGGCTGGAGCCGGCCGCCACCGGCGGCGGTACCGGCACGCTGCGGCTGCGCAACGCCGGCCCGTCCCCGTGCCGGCTGACCGGCCGGCCCGGGGTACGGATCGTCGGCGCAGTTCCGGCGCCGGCGCAGCGCGAAGACGCATTACCCGCGCAGCCGCCACAGTTCCCGACCGTGGCGCCGCCGGAGAGCGCCCTGCTCGCCCTGGCACCGGGCGCGACGGCGACGCTGGAGCTGGAGTGGAGCAACTGGTGCGTGCCGCCGGGCGCCGGGGCTCGGGTACCGCCACGGGCGATCCGGCTCACCCTGCCGGCGAATGGCGGGACGCTGGACGCCGGCTACAACGCGGTACCGCCATGCCAGGCGCCCGCGCAACCGTCCACTGTGGGCGTACGGCCCTTCGCACCGGCGCCACTGCCGGCGACTGTCCCGTGGTCCACAGTGGTCCTGCGGGCCAGCATCGAACCGGCCGCCGGCACCGGCCCACTGACCGGCAAGCCGGGCCAGAGCGTGCGGTTCGCGGTACGGTTGGCCAACCCGTCCGCGACCCCGGTCCGGTTCGACCACTGCCCGCTGCTGGTCGAGCTGCTCGCCCCGGCCGGCGCGATCGAGGCGCACCCGCTCAACTGCGCCGCGGCAGGGCTGCTGCCGGCCCACGGCGCGCTCCGGTTCGAGATGCGCATCCGGGTACCGGACGGCGCACCGGCCGGCGCCAACGGACTCTTCTGGGAGCTTGACCCGACTGGTTCGCAGGGCCCGCAGGCGACCTCCCGGATCCTGGTGACCCGCTGACCCCCGCCCGTTGAGCCGCGTCCGTTGAGCCCCGCCCGCGGGGGCTCCGGCCCGGGACTATCGTGTCGGCATGCGTTGTCCGGTGTGCGGCTCGCAGCGGCTGACTCCGCTGGCCGAGCTGCGAACGACCCTCCGTATTGACGGCCTGCTGCTGAGGTTCGGCCGCCAGGGCAATCTCCAGTTCGCGCCCACCGTCGACCGCCTGTACGCCCGCGTCTGCCTCGACTGCGGTGCGGTGACACCCTTCGTCGGCGACCAGGACCGCCAGCGCCTCAACCTGACCCGCCTCATCGACGCGACCGAATGACACTCTCCACAGGGGACGGTACCCGGGCACGATGGTGCTCCGGGGGCGGGCATCGAGGCGGCCGCCGCCGGGGCACACTTCCCTGGCGCCGCGCCGCGGCCCCGGTGGCGCGGCGGTCTAGGTCAGCGTTCCGGTGCGGCGCGCGCGGGGCCAGCCTCAGCTCCTGCTGCAGCACCTGGATCACCGGTTTCGGGTTGAGGTTGAGGCGACCTCCCGGACCCTGGTGACCCGCTGAGCCGCTGGCCCGTTGAGCCGCCGCCGCCGCGCAGCAGCCGGTGCTCTGGCGCGGGCAGGCTATCGTGTCCGGCATGCATTGTCCGGTGTGTGGCTCCCAGCGGCTGACTCCGTTGGCCGAGATGCGAACGGCCGGCCAGCACCCCCGGGTGCTGCTGAAGTTCGGCAGCCCCGGCCTCTTCAAGTTCGCGCCGCGCGCAGACCTCTACGCGCGGGTCTGCCTCGACTGCGGCGCCGTGACGCCGTTCATCAGCGCCCCGGACCGCCAGCGGCTGGCCGCCACCGACCTGCTGGACGCCACCTCGATAGCACAAGGCACCGAATAGCACCGGCGACAGTCCACAGTCCACAGTCCACAGGAGACGGTGGACGAAGATGATGGTGCCCCGGGGGCGGGCATCGAGGCGGCCGCCCCCGGGGCACACTCCCTGAGCGCGGCGCCCGCGGTGGAGGCGCCGCGCGGTTCTG
>JAFMQQ010000028.1:10221-14751 GCA_017354595.1 Micromonosporaceae bacterium | reverse complement strand
GATCGGGGCCCGGGTCAGCCACCCGGACCGGCAGATCTGTGTGCTGATGGGCGACGGGGCCGCCGGCTTCTCGCTGATGGACGCGGAAACCCTGGTGCGGCAAGGACTTCCGGTGGTCATCCTGATCGGCAACAACGGCATCTGGGGACTGGAGAAGCACCCGATGCGGGCCATGTACGGCTACGACGTAGCGGCCGACCTGCAGCCGGGGCTCCGCTACGACGAGGTGGTACGGGCGCTGGGCGGGGCGGGTGAGACGGTGACCCGACCGGCCGAGCTGGCGCCGGCCCTGCGCCGCGCGTTCGACGCCGGCGTGCCGTACCTGGTGAATGTGCTCACCGACCCGGCGGACGTGTACCCGCGCTCGGCGATCCTGGCGTAATCGCGTCAGTTGGGGCTGGGTGCCGGAGGCTCCTCCGGCTTCTCCCGGCGCCGCAACTCCTCCTCGCGGCGGCGCAGGTCCTGCTCCCACCGGCGCAGCATCTCGCCGTCCTCCTGCTGCGCCTTGGGGGCCAGCCGGCGTAGGAACTCCGGGTCGTCGTCGGGTGCCCGGCTGGCCGGCGGCCGCTGCGCTTCGGGGAACCCGTTGCCCGGTCGCCAGATCCCGGCCTGACCGCCCGGCACCGCCGTGCGCTCGGGGCGTCCGGCGACGAACCAGGCGATGCCGCCGACGGGGGAGAAGAGCAGGATGAGGAAGACCCAGGCGATCCGGGGGAGGGCGCGGATCTGGAACTCCTCGACCGAGAGGCAGTCGATCAACGCGATCACCATGATGGCGAGATCGGCGAGGGCGAACAGCGGGATGAGACGACCCATTGGTGCACCGTAGTACTCCCACGCCCTGCCGTGGGTCCGGAGCCGGGCCGGCCGCGGGTACCGGTTCAGTGACGGAAACCGATGACGGTCGCGACGATCAGGACCAGGGCGCCGAGGCCGAGCAGGATGGCGAGTACGGCCGGGAAGCGGGATACCGGCAGCGGCTGGCCGAGCCGGATCGCCCGCTCGTTGCGTGACCAGTGGTCCACCGCGCGTACCGCGACCACGCCACCGAGCAGCATCAGCGCCACCGCGAGGCCCTCGCGCAGGTACGGCAGGCCGAACTCGGGCAGCAGGTTCGCGATCGCCAGGCCGCCGGCGATCAGGGCCAGGCTGGTGCGGGTCCAGGCGAGGAAGGTGCGCTCATTCGCCAGCGAGTACCGGTAGTCCGGCGTCCCGCCAACCCTGCCCTGCTCCGTCGGATCCATCCATCGCTGCAAGATGTCGGCCACCCCCCGATTATCCAGGTACCGCTTAGCCGAAGCCGGTGGGATCCACCACCATCGGCCGGTCGTGGTCCTCCGGCAGCGTCCCTTGTGGAGGGTGCTCGGCCGGGTTGCGGAGCGCCCGGCGCCGGCCGCGCCCCTCCCGGCTGCCGCCGAAGACCAGCGACCCCTCGTCCGGCCGGCTGATATCCAGTGGCTCCTCGGGCGGCCGGCGGCGCGCCTCGCCCACCTCGGTACGGTGCCGTGGCAGCGCGCCCGGGTACGCCACCCGCAGCCAGCCGACCAGCCGTTCCCGCAGCAGGCAGCGCAGGTCCCACAGGGCGCCGGCATCCTCCGCGCTGACCAGTACCCGGATTTTGATGTACGGCCCGATCGCCTCGACCACCTGCAGCACACCGACCCGCTTGTCCCACAGGTCGGTCTCGCCCAGGATGGCGCGCATCTGCGTGCGCATCTCGTCCACCGGCGCCGTCCAGTCCACCTCCATCTCCACCTGGCCCATCAGCGAGGCCTCGGCATGGGTCCAGTTCTGGAACGGCGTGGTGGTGAAGTACGAGGTGGGAACGATCACCCGCCGGTCATCCCAGGCGTGTACCACCACATAGGTCAGGGTGATCTCCTCGATCCAGCCCCATTCGCCCTTGAGCACCACCACGTCGCCCAGGCGCAGCGCCTTGCCGAAGGCCAGCTGCAGGCCGGCCACCACGTTGCCGAGCAGCGCCTGCCCGGCGAAGGCGACCACGGCGGCGGTAACACCGGCCGAGGCGGCCAGGCCGCTGCCGAGCTTCTGCACCTGGTGGAAGGTGAGCGCCATGGCGAAGCCGGCCCCGACCGTGGCGACGGCCGCGGTCAACCGGCGCACCAGCCGCACCTGGGTGTGTACGGTCCGGGCCTGCCGGTTGTCCCGCACGTCGGTGCGGAACCGGGCCAGTGCCCGATCCTCCACCACGAACAGCAGCTTGGTCAGCAGCCAGGAGCCGGCGCCGATGACGCTCAGGTCGAGCAGGTGCAGCAGCAGGTGGTGCCAGCTGAAGTGGGCGCCCGAGACGCGTACCGCGATATTGAGTGCGATCAGACCGACCAGGATCTGGAACGACCGGTGTGCCCGCCGGGTCAGCAGCCGGATCCAGATGACCCGCCTGCCGGCCAGGCGCAGCACCCGGTGCAGCACTTCGACGAACAGCATGGCGGCGAGGGCGACAACGACCGCCAGGCCCAGCCGCAGTGCGGTGTCAGCCACGCTGCACCGGTACCCACCCGGAGCCGCGCCTACCGTCACGTCCGTTGCCGGGTGGGCGCCCGCCCCGTGACCGGGCGCCCACCGCGACCGGGCGTCGAGCTGTCAACGACCGGGCGTCGAGCCGTCAACGCCGCCCGGCGGCCTCGGCCGCCCGCTGCACCGCACGCGCCACCCGACCGAACTCGAGCGGGTCCCGGCAGGCGAACAGGACCACGTCCCGACCCCGGTACTCCGCCAGCAGCTCGAAGTGCGCCGGCCAGCGGCGCGCGCAGTAGAACCCGACCAGGCAGGGGATGGCCAACGCGACCACGGCCGCGACCCAGGCCCACGGTGTGCGGACGATACCGATGAAGGGGGCGACGAAGGCGCCCTCGGCGACGGCTATCACCAGGCCGGTGACCACCCCGGGGTGCATCGCGCCCCGGGCCTGGCGCAGGTCGGTCAGGTCGGCGGTGTCGTACCGGTGGCCATCGGCGGTCACCGCGCGGTCGGTCACCTCGAACCCGCGCTGGCGGTAGTACAGCACCGCAGGCCGGCGCTCCGGACTGGGCCGGGTCTGGTCCGCTGGTAGGCGCTCGGAAGTCATGGGTACCTCCTGGTGGGCGCGTCCGGTGGGATCGGTCGGCCACGCGGACGCGACTGGGTACAGGCCCGGTGCGGGTGGATGCCGGGCCGGCAGTGGCACAAGTGGATGTGAGGGACTGCCGCGCAGTCCGGACGTGGGCTTGTGAGTTCGCGGATCCCCGACGACAGCGGCGGATCTCCGGCGCCGACTTGCTTGATGTTGCTGCGTATTGCATCCGACCGCGGTGTCGTCTTAACGTTAGTTAAGCAACCAGCAAGGTAAGAATGCAAGTGCATCTCGGCTTTGCTCCTTGCATCATCAGGAAAAGATTGCTGTAGGGTATGCACGATGCCGACCAAGCCCAGCCCGACGGTGCTGCGCCGCCAGCTCGGTGCCGAGCTGCGACGGTTGCGCGACCGCGCCAACCGCACGGCGGCGGACGCCGCCGGTCAGCTGGGCTGGTCCGAGTCGAAGCTGAGCCGGATCGAGACCGCCAACACCGGCATCCGTCCGGCCGACCTGGAGCGGTTGCTCGAGTTCTACGCCGTCAACGGCGCCGAGCGGACGAGACTGCTGGCGCTGGCCGGACAGTCCCGCCGCCGAGCGTGGTGGGAGGCGTACGGGGATGCGCTGCCCGGCGCCTATGAGGCGTACATCGGCTTCGAGGCGGAGGCGACCAGCATCCTCACCTACGAGGCCCAGGTCGTACCCGGCCTGCTGCAGACCGCCGAGTACGCCAATGCGGTGACAGTCGCGGACGGCGTACTGGAAGACTCTGAGGTCACGAACCAGAGGGTCGCGGTACGGATGGCCAGGCAGGCGGTACTGACCCGCGACCCGCCGCCGAAGCTGTGGGCCATCCTGGACGAGGCGGTACTGCGCCGGCCGATCGGCGGTCCGGACGTGCTGCGCCGGCAGCTGACCCGGCTTGCCGACTCCAACGAGCGGTCGATGGTCACCGTGCAGGTACTGCCATTCGCGGCCGGCGCACACCGCGCGCTCGCCGGGTCGTTCGTCATCCTCGAGTTCACCGGCGGCAGCGAGGGCCCACTGGTCTACAGCGAGGGTATGACCGGCGGTGTCTTTCGCAGCAAGCCGGAGGAACTGCGCGCCTACTGGATGAGCTTCGAGGCACTGCGTTCTGCCGCCCTGAGCCCTGCTGACTCGGCCGAGTTCATCCGGGCGGCCATCGGCGACATCTGAAACCTACTCGTACTAGATCAAGGAGTGTTGATATGTCCACTGTGGAGGACCGTGTCCCTGAGCGGCTGTGGCGCAAGAGCAGCCGCAGTGCCGGCAACGGGAACTGTGTCGAGGTTGCCGTTCTGGCCGAGACCATCGCGATGCGCGACTCCAAGGACCCGCACGGCCCGGTGCTGCGCTTCGACCACAGTGCCTGGCGTGAGTTTGTCGAGGCCGTCCAGGCGGGTGTGTTCGAAGCGCGGTAGTCGTCGGGTATAAGC
>JAFMQQ010000028.1:0-10211 GCA_017354595.1 Micromonosporaceae bacterium | reverse complement strand
GATACCCACAACTGGGTCCGGGTCGGCTCATGGTTGGGCAGCCCCGGTGCGGTGTGCACTGACCTCCGTATCGAGGATCTTTCCGATCGTACTTCTGACCCGGCGCCCGGAGCGCGCCGCCTTCATCAGACCGTGGAACTGGATCACCGATACCTCCGTTTGGCCAAGCCTCGGTGCGCCTACGATGTCATAAATTGAGGAGGCCATCGATGCCGTCCAGCTCGTCCAATGTGGATAGCCCGCGCTGGCGCAAGAGCAGCTACAGCGCAGGTGACGGCGAGTGCGTGGAGGTCGCCATCATGGCGTACGCCGTCGCGGTGCGCGACTCCAAGGACCCGTACGGCCCTCTGCTGAGATTCGACGTCGCGGCATGGCGTGACTTCGTCGAGTCCATCCGCGATGGTTCGTTCGACCGGCTGGCACGTTGAGGACGCTGATATTCGCCCAGGTGCGGCCGGACGGTTCTGACGTGGTCTTCGGCGGCGTGTGGATCTCTCCGGCCGGACCGACGTGATCATGACGAAGTTGAACCAGGGAGAGATGCCGGGGCTGCGCTGAGAGCGGCTGGCTGGGTGACACCGGTCACCGCCGCGAGCGACTGAGGCTACCCGCCGGTAACCTTGAACCTCCAACCGCTACTGTGTGGACGTGCGCGCTCGCAGTCGGGTGCGCTGACGCGGGAGGTCAACGGGCGGATGAACATCGTGGTCCTGGTCAAGCAGGTGCCGGACTCCGGGTCCGAGCGCAGGCTCCGAGATGATGACTACACCGTCGACCGCGAGTCGGCGAGCAACATCATCAATGAGATGGACGAGTACGCCATCGAGGAGGCGCTGCGGTTGCGCGAGGCGTACGGCGGCGAGGTCACCATCCTCACCATGGGACCGGCACGGTCGGTCGAGTCGATCCGCAAGGCGCTGTCGATGGGGCCGGACAAGGCGGTGCACGTCCAGGACGACGCGCTCGCCGGTTCCTGCGCGCTGGGCACCTCCAGGGCGCTGGCCGCGGCGATCCGCACCCTCAGCCCGGACCTGGTGCTCGCCGGCGCCGAGTCGACCGACGGCCGGGTCCAGGCGATGCCGCACATGCTCGCCGAGCGGCTCGGCTTCGCCGCGCTCACCGGCGCCCGCAAGCTGACCGTGCAGGACGGCACGCTCACCGTCGAGCGGCAGACCGAGGAGGGGTACGAGGTGGTCACCGCCGCGACCCCGGCCGTGGTCTCGGTCTGGGACACCATCAACGAGCCCCGGTACCCGAACTTCAAGGGAATCATGGAGGCGAAGAAGAAGCCGGTGACCACGCTCGGCCTGGCCGAGCTGGGGCTGGCCGCCGGTGAGGTGGGCTCCGCGGGCGCGACCAGTACGGTGCTGGCCGCCCGCAACCGGCCGGAGCGGCAGGGCGGAACCAAGATCACTGACGAGGGAGCCGGCGGTACGAAGCTGGTCGAGTTCCTCGCGTCCGAGAAGTTCGTCTGAGCGGCGGAGGGGATACGCGCATGGCCGAAGTACTGGTCGCCGTCGAGCACGCCGGCGAGACACCGAAGAAGGTCACCCTGGAGCTGCTCACCCTGGCCCGGTCGCTGGGTGAGCCGTCCGCCGTGGTGCTCGGCGGGCCCGGCGACACGGAGAAGCTGGTCGATCGGCTCGGCGAGTACGGCGCGGTGCGGGTGTACGCCGCCGAGCACGAGGACCTGGACGGGTACCTGGTGGCACCGAAGGCGACCGTACTCGCCGGGCTGGTGCGCTCGATCAACCCGGCCGCGGTACTGCTGCCGTCCACTCAGGAGGGTAAGGAGATCGCCGGCCGGCTCGCGGTGAAGTTGGACAACGGCCTGCTCACCGACGTGGTGGACCTGGCGGCCGACGGTACCGCCACCCAGCCCGTCTTCGCCGGTTCGGTCATCGTCACAGCCAAGGTGACCAAGGGCCTGCCGCTGGTGACGGTACGCCCCAACTCGGTGACCCCCAGCCAGGCGCCGGTCGCCCCGATGGTGTCCACTGTGGAGGTTGAGCTGACCGACGCCGACCGGTTGGTCCGGGTGGTGGAGCGCCGGGCGGAGCAGAAGGGCACCCGGCCGGAGCTGACCGAGGCATCGGTGGTCGTCGCCGGCGGGCGTGGCGTCGGCAGCGCGGAGAACTTCGCGCTGGTGGAGGAGCTGGCCGACCTGCTCGGCGGTGCGGTCGGCGCATCCCGCGCGGCCACCGACTCCGGGTACTACCCGCACCAGTTCCAGGTCGGGCAGACGGGCAAGACGGTCTCCCCGCAGCTGTACATCGCGCTGGGCATCTCCGGGGCGATCCAGCACCGGGCGGGCATGCAGACCAGCAGAACGATCGTGGCGGTGAACAAGGACGCCGAGGCGCCGATCTTCGAGCTCGCCGACTTCGGCGTGGTCGGCGATCTGTTCACGGTGGTACCGCAGGTGGTCGAGGAGATCCGCAAGCGGAAGTAGCCCGCCCGGCGACGCCTGCGCGACCGGCCCCAGCCGGAGGTGCGCGCCGGCGGCGCCTGCGGAGCCGGCCCGGCGGGATCCCCGGCTAAGCTCAGAGGCGATGGCCTATCTGGATCACGCCGCGACCACCCCGATGCTGCCTGAGGCGCTCGACGCCTACCTGGCCACGGCGCGGGTCGCCGGCAACGCTTCATCGCTGCACGCCGATGGCCGGCGCGCCCGCCGACTGGTCGAGGAGGCGCGGGAACGCATCGGCGCCGCGCTCGGCGCCCGCCCATCGGAAGTCATCTTCACCGGCGGGGGTACGGAGAGCGACAACCTCGCGGTCAAGGGCGTCTTCTGGGCGCGCCGGGCCGGGCCCGCCGGCCGGCGCCGGGTGGTGGCCAGCTCGGTGGAGCATCACGCGGTCATGGATGGCGTGGTGTGGCTGGGCGAGCACGAGGGCGCGGAGCTGACCTGGCTTCCGGTCGACCGCACCGGCCGGGTGGAGGTGGAGGCGCTGCGGGCCGAGCTTTCGGCGCACGGCGACGACGTGGCGCTGGTCACCACCATGTGGGCGAACAACGAGGTGGGTACGGTACAGCCGGTGGCCGAGCTGGCCGCCCTCGCCGCCGAGCACGGGGTGCCGTACCACACCGACGCGGTACAGGCGGTCGGCCAGGTACCGGTGGACTTCGCCGGCAGTGGCGCCGCGGCGCTGACGGTGACCGGGCACAAGCTGGGCGGCCCGGTCGGGGTCGGTGCGCTGTTGCTGTCCAGGGATGTGGCCGCCACCCCGCTGCTGCACGGCGGCGGCCAGGAGCGGGACGTCCGGTCCGGCACGTTGGACGTGCCCGGCATCGTCGCCTTCGGGGTCGCGGTCGAGGCGGCGGTGAAGACCCAACAGGAGCACGCCAGCCGGCTGGCCGCGCTGCGCGACGAGCTGGTGGCGCGGGTACAGGCCGCGGTGCCGGAGGCGGTGCTCAACGGTGCCCCGCCGGGGGCGGGCCGGCTGCCGGGCAACGCACACTTCGGGTTCCCGGGCTGCGAGGGGGACGCCCTGCTGCTGTTGCTGGATGCCCAGGGGATCGCCTGCTCGACCGGTTCGGCCTGCTCGGCCGGCGTGGCGCAGCCCTCCCACGTGCTGCTCGCGATGGGCGCGGACGAGGCCGAGGCGCGCTCGTCGCTGCGCCTGACGCTCGGGCACACATCGACTAGCGCAGATATAGACGCACTCATCGCCGCGCTCCCCGGTGCCGTCGGACGGGCCCGCCGCGCCGGCAAGCGCTGATTGCCCGGATACCCTGGAACCCATGCGCGTACTGGCTGCGATGTCCGGCGGGGTCGACTCCGCCGTCGCCGCCGCGCGCGCGGTCGACGCGGGCCATGACGTGACCGGGGTGCACCTGGCGCTTGCCCGCAACCCGCAGACCTACCGTACCGGCGCCCGGGGCTGCTGCACCCTGGAGGACTCCCGGGACGCCAGGCGGGCTGCCGACGTCATCGGCATCCCGTTCTACGTATGGGACATGGCTGACCGGTTCCACCACGATGTCGTGGAGGACTTCGTCGCCGAGTACGCGGCCGGCCGTACCCCCAATCCCTGCGTCCGTTGCAACGAGAAGATCAAGTTCGCCGCGTTGCTGGACCGCGCGCTGGCCCTGGGTTTCGATGCCGTGGTGACCGGCCATCACGCCCGCCTCGACGAGGCCGGCCGGTTGCGCCGCAGCGTCGATCCGGCCAAGGACCAGTCCTATGTGCTGGCCGTGCTCACCGCGCAGCAGTTGGCCCATGCCCTGTTCCCGCTGGGCGATTCGACCAAGGCGCAGGTGCGGGCGGAGGCGGCGAGGCGCGGCCTGGCGGTCGCCGACAAGCCTGACTCGCACGACATCTGCTTCATCGCCGACGGCGACACCCGCGGCTTCCTCCGGCAGCGGTTGGGTGCAGCGCCCGGTGACATCGTGGACGCCACAACCGGTGCCGTGCTGGGTCAGCATGACGGCGCATACGCCTACACCGTCGGCCAGCGCCGCGGCCTGCGGTTGGAACATCCCGCGCCGGACGGCGCCCGTCGCTACGTGCTGTCCATCACCCCGGTCAACAACACGGTGACCGTGGGACCAGGCGATGCCCTCGATATGTCCACAGTGTACGGAGACCGTCCGGTGTGGACCCGTGCCGACGGGACGGTGCGGGGTGAGGTACAGCTTCGGGCGCACGGCGAGGCGACACCGGCCACAGTGGACGTCTCCAGTGGACAGTTGCGGGCCGAGCTGGATCAGCCGGTGCGCGGGGTCGCCGCCGGCCAGGCGATCGTGGTCTACCAGCCGGACCCGGGCGGGGATATCGTGCTCGGTTCCGCCACCATCACCCGGGCCGCCGCGTGATCCCCGAAGGCGCCGCGACCGGGGTCGGATCCCTCCCCGGTACCGACATCGTCGTGGCGCTGCGGCTGGTCCTGGACGAACTGCCGGACCTGCCGCACCTGCCGGAGTTGCCGGCCCGCGGTCCCGGCGCCGACACCATCGGCCGGTCGGCCGGGTTGCTGGTCGACCTGCCGGTCGAGCTGTACGCCGGCCGCTGGCGTACTGCCGCCCACACCGGCCGGGACGCGCGGCGTACCGCCGACCTGTGGGAGCGCGACCTGGACGCGCTGACCGATGCCGCTGACGGTTTCACCGGGACGCTGAAGCTGCAGTGCGCCGGGGTGTGGACGCTGGCCGCCGCCATCGACCGGCCGATCGGCGGGGCTGTGCTGCGCGATCCCGGCGCGGTACGCGACCTGACCGCCTCGCTCGCCGAGGGCGTGGCGGCGCACGTGGCCGGGGTGTCGCGTCGGGTACCCGGAGCCACCCTGTTGGTACAGCTGGATGAGCCGTCGCTGCCGGCGGTACTCGCCGGGCAGGTGCCGACCGAGAGCGGGCTGCACATGTACCGCGCGATCGAGCCGGCGCCGGCGCGGGATGCGCTCGCGCAGGTCATCTCGGCCGCCGGGGCGCCCGTCGTGGTGCATTGCTGCGCACCGGACGCACCGATCGGGCTGGTGCGCGACGCGGGCGCGGCCGGTGTCGGGTTGGATCTGGACCTGCTGAAGGATCTCGATCCGTTGGGCGAACTGCTGGAGGCCGGCGGCGTACTGCTGGCCGGGGCTCTGCCGCCGACGGGTGCGGCGGCGCCGCCCTCGGCGCAGGTCGCCGATCGGGTCGGCGATGTGTGGCGCCGGTTGGGCTTTCCGGTGACGAGGCTGCCGGGACAGGTGGTGGTGACTCCGGCCTGCGGGATGGCGGGCGCCACACCGGAGTACGCGCGGGGGGCGTACAGGTCGGCCCGGGACGCCGGTCGCCGCCTGCTCGACCTCGCCCACGAGTAGTCCGGCGGCATCAGGCGGCGGGATCGAGGCTCGCCGCCACCCAGCAGACGAACGGACTCTCCGGTGCCAACCTGGTTGCCGCGTCGGCCAGCCGCCGCGCCGCGGCAGCGTCACCAAGCTCCTTCTCGACCATGCCTCGTACCGCGTGGGTGACGGCGACGGCGGTGTCACCTGCGCCGGTGGTCGTGGTGGCCTCCAGTGTGGCCTTGGCTTCCTTCGGGCGGTTCTGCATCAGCCGGGTCAGACCCAGCGCGCAGGATGCCGCCAGTGTGCTGGGATCGGCCGCGCTGGCCGCCTCCGCCAGCCGGGCGAGCGTGGCGACCTCTTTGCTCGCCGGGTCCGGCTTTGCGTCGTGGGAGTACGCCAGATCCGACCCCAGCGTCACCGCGAGCGCACCGACGCCGGTGCTACGCAGGCGGGGCGTCACATCTGCCCGCCCGGCCACCTGCTCCAGCAGTGGCGCGTACTCCCACAGCCTGGCCGTCCCGTTCTCATCATCGAGTGCGTGCCGGACCAGTAGGGCCAAGGCGTTCGCCGCGACCTCCGGTCGAGGGTCGGTCAGTGCCTGACGCACGTCGAGCCGGCGATAGGCATCGGGCGTATCGCGGGGGAAGTTCGGACAGCGGTGCTTCGCGGTCCCGTCTCTGCGCCGCCACCAGCAGGAGTCAATGACCCGACCGTTGGGCAGGGTATGGGTGCCGGAAGCCTCCAGCATGGTGAAGCCAGACGACTTCAGCCATCGCTGGCTCGCCTCGTGGGTGGTCTCGCACCCGGCGGACAACTCGACGATGCCGAGGTGGCGATGCGCCATCAGACACACCAGCAGGAGGGCCTCGCGGCCGTACCCCTGCCGTCGGAACTGCGCGCCGACCGTGCCACCGATGTGGTACCGGCCATCGCGGCGGTACAGGCTGAGGCTGGCCACGAGTGCTCCCGTCGACCGGTCCCGGCCGACGAAGTCGATCCGGCGCTTCTTCCACATCAGAGGGTCGCAGGTCGCGAGGATTCGCTTGTACGGCTCGAGGAGCTCGGGCGACCAGCCCTGCCAGTACCGCGCCTCGTCGTCCATCAGCGCCGCGGTGGCCAGCGCATCACTCATCCGGGCCGTACTGACAACCAGGCGACGGGACCGCGCCTCGTGCACACCACCGGCCCGGCACTTGAGCCCAGGCACCTGCGACCAACCAAACATGATTGGGCCAAACTACTCGGTGCGGTCGTCAGCGGGGGGACCCTACATCCACCACGTGAAGGTTTGTCGCAGCCGGGCGATACGGTGGCGCCTATGGCGGATGAGGAGGTACCGACCGGGGTCAGGCCGGAGCAGGAGCGGTTGGCCGGCGCCGAGCCGCCGGCCGATGTCCGGGAGCGGCACGCCGCGCTGTGCCAGGAGATCGAGGAGAACCGGTACCGCTACTTCGTGCTGGATGCGCCGACCGTCTCGGACGGGCAATACGACGCGTTGATGCGCGAGCTCAACCGGCTGGAGGCCGACTACCCGGCCCTGCGCACCCCCGACTCACCGAGCCAGACGGTCGGCGGCACCTACTCGACCCTGTTCACCCCGGTCGACCACGCCGAGCGGATGCTCAGCCTGGACAACTGCTTCGACGACGCGGAGCTGGCCGCCTGGGCGGAGCGGGTGGAGCGGGATGCCGGCGGACCCGTGCGCTACCTGTGCGAGCTGAAGGTGGACGGCCTGGCGATCAACCTGACCTACGAGCGCGGCCGGCTGGTGCGCGGCGCCACCCGGGGCGATGGCCGCACCGGCGAGGACGTGACACCCAATGTGCGCACCATCGCCAACGTACCGCAGCGTCTGGCCGACCCCGGACCGCTGACCGGGCGCGTCGGCGCGGGCGCCGCCCGCGCCGAGGTGCCGGAGCTGGTCGAGGTGCGCGGCGAGATCTTCTTCCCGGTGGCCCGGTTCGCCGAGCTGAATGAGTCCCTTGTGGAGCAGGGCAAGGCGCCGGTCGCCAACCCCCGCAGCGCGGCCGCCGGCAGCCTGCGGCAGAAGGATCCGCGGGTGACCGCGTCCCGGCCGCTGGGCCTGGTGGTGCACGGACTGGGTGCGCGGCGCGGGTTCGAGCCGGTCAGCCAGTCTCACGCATACGAGGTGATGGCGGCCTGGGGGCTGCCCACCAGCAAGCGCTGGAAGGTGGTACCCGACCTGGCCGGGGTACGCGAGTTCATCGCGGATGTGGCCGCGCACCGGCACTCCTACGAGCACGAGATCGACGGCGTCGTGGTGAAGGTGGACGAGGTGGCCATCCAGCGCCGGCTCGGCTCCACCAGCCGGGCGCCGCGCTGGGCGATCGCCTTCAAGTACCCGCCGGAGGAGGTGAACACCCGGCTGCTGGACATCCGGGTCAACGTGGGGCGCACCGGCCGGGTCACGCCGTACGCGGAGGTGGAGCCGGTACGGGTGGCCGGTTCCACGGTCACCTTCGCCACCCTGCACAACGCGAGCGAGGTGGCCCGCAAGGGAGTGCTGATCGGCGACACGGTGGTGCTGCGCAAGGCGGGCGACGTGATTCCGGAGATCGTCGGGCCGGTGGTGGACAAGCGCGACGGCACCGAGCGGGCGTTCCAGATGCCGACCCACTGCCCGGAGTGCGGCTCGCCGCTGTCGCCGGCGAAAGAGGGCGATGTCGACATCCGCTGCCCGAACAGCCGCTCCTGCCCGGCGCAGCTGCGCGAGCGGGTCTTCCACCTGGCCGGGCGGGGGGCGCTGGACATCGAGGTGCTGGGCTACAAGGCGGCGATGGCACTGCTCGACGACCACGTGATCGGCGACGAGGGCGACCTGTTCGGCCTGGCCGAGCCGGCGCTGCGGCGCAGCGAGTTCTTCGTCAACAAGGACGGCTCGCTCGGCTCCAACGCGGTACGGCTGCTGGCCAACCTGGCGGAGGCGAAGACCCGGCCGCTGTGGCGGATCCTGGTGGCACTGTCCATCCGGCACGTCGGGCCGACCGCGGCACAGGCGCTGGCCCGGCAGTTCGGCTCGCTCGATGCGATCGCGGCCGCCTCGGTCGAGGACCTCTCGGCGGCCGACGGCGTCGGTCCGACCATCGCCGAGTCGCTGAAGGAGTGGTTCGCCGTCGACTGGCACCGCGACGTGGTGGAGAAGTGGCGGGCGGCGGGGGTACAGCTGGTCGAGGAGACCGGGCAGGCGGGGCCGCGGCCGCTGGACGGGATCACCGTGGTGGTCACCGGCAGCCTGCAGGGCTTCTCCCGGGACGAGGCGACCGAGGCGATCACGTCACGTGGCGGCAAGGTAACCGGGAGCGTATCCAAGAAAACCGATTTCGTGGTCGTCGGCGAGTCGCCCGGCTCCAAGCACGAGAAGGCGGTCACCCTGAAGGTGCCGATACTCGACGAGGGCGGTTTCGAGGTGCTGCTGCGGGATGGGCCGGAGGCGGCGAGGGCGGTGGCTCAATCTTCATAGGCGTTACCGATCCGGGGTGGCGATCGTTGCACTTCGGCAGATGCCCTGGGGGCTAGTCTCCTGCCAAGAGACATCCTGTTGACGACCGTGGCGCGAGGGGGAGAGCGCGAGGGGAGAGATGGAGCCGACGGCGCTGCGCAACTCGATACCGGACGAGCGCGGGGGAATCTTCTTCGGGTACGTCGCCGCCGTCTGTGCCGTCGCCGCGGCCGTGATCGCCACCCGCGTGGCCGGCCTTCCCGGCTTCCTCGGCCACGCCCCGGCCGGCTTCTGGTTGATGGCCGGGTTCGCGCTACTCGCCGACGCCCGGCCGGTCTCACCCGCCCGGGGCAGCCGGCTCTCCCCGGTGTACCCGTCCATCTGCTTCACCTTCGCGATCCTGCTCAGCTGGGGGTACGCGCCCGCGGTGCTGGTACAGACGGCCGCCGTGGGGATAGCGGCCCTGATCGGCCGGCACCGGGCCTGGCGGGCCGGGTTCAACGCGGCGCAGTACGCCCTCGCGTTCGCGGTCGCCACGGCCGTGCTCCGGTTGGGTGGCGCCGGTACGGCGGCCCTGCTCGGCGCGGCGGCCGGCTGGTTCGCCGTCAACTACCTGCTGGTCTACCTCGCGGTGTGGCTGCGCTTCGGTGGCGACTGGTGGGACCTGCTGCGCCGCTCCGCGCTCTACGAGGCGCTGGCCACCGGTGCGCTGCTGCTGCTCGCCCCGGTGCTGGCGGCGGCCGCCCGGGCCAGCCCGGCGCTGATCCCGTTCGTGTTGGTACCGCTGCTCGCGGTGAACCGGATGGCGCGCCTGGGGGCGGAGCAGGCCCGGCTGGCCCGGCTCGACCCGCTGACCGGCCTGGCCAACCGCAAGGCGCTGACGGCGGAGACCGCCAGGCAGCTCGCGGCCCACAGCGCGCCCCGGGAGGGCACGCCCAGATCGGGAAGCGCGCCGCGGGAGGGCGCGCCCAGATCGGGAAGCG
>JAFMQQ010000822.1 GCA_017354595.1 Micromonosporaceae bacterium | reverse complement strand
TTCGTACTGGTGGTGGGCGCGCTGATCGAGCTGCTCGCGTTCCGGCCACTGCGTACCGCCGCCCCGCTGGCGAAGCTGGTCTCCTCGCTGGCGGTACTGCTGATCGCCCAGGCGTCGATGGTGCTCGCCTTCGGGATCGACCAGAAACCGTCCCGGCAGATCCTGCCGCAGAACATCGTCCAGCTGACCGACACCGTGGTCATCCCGGTGGACCGGTTCATCCTCGCCGGCCTGGTGCTCGTGCTGGCGGCCGCCCTCTGGGTGCTGTACCGGTGGACCAGGTTCGGGTTGGCCACCCGGGCGGCGTCGGAGAACGAGGTCGCCGCGATCCTCTCCGGCCAGTCGCCGAACCTGATCTCGATGGTGAACACGCTGATCACCTCGCTGATCGCCGGCGGGATCGGGATCCTGGCCGCGTCGATCACCCAGCTCGACTCGCAGACGCTGCCGCTGCAGATCGTGCCCGCGCTGGCCGCCGCCCTGCTGGCGCGCTTCACCTCGTTCTGGATCGCCTGCGGCGCCGGGTTCGGCATCGGCATCCTGAACTCGCTGATCAACTACGCGTCGGCGCAGACCTGGTTCCCGACCTCCCACGGCACCCCGATCCCGGGTGTCCAGGAGTTGCTCGCGTTCGTCATCATCATCCTGGCGATGTTCCTGCGCGGCGCCCGGATACCCTCCCGCGGTGAGCTGGTCGAGCGGCGGCTGCCCGCGGCGCCACGCTCGCAGCGGCTGCTCGTGGTGGCGCTGCCGCTCGCCGCCGCCTGCGCAGTCGCGCTGATCGTGCTGCCGTTCGACTTCCGCCAGGCGCTGGTCGTCTCGATGATCGGTGCGCTGATGGCACTGTCCCTTGTGGTCATCACCGGCTTCGTCGGCCAGATCTCGGTGGCCCAGCTCGCGCTGGCTGGAGCGACCGGCTTCACCATCTTCCACCTCAGCGCCGACGCCGGTATCGGCTTCCCGCTCGCCGCGCTCGCCGGCGTCGCGGTCGCCGTCCTGATTGGACTGATCACCGCGGTCTCCGCGCTGCGGGTACGTGGCGTGAGCCTGACCGTGGTCACCCTCGCCGCTGCGGTGGCGATCGCCAACTTCGGCTTCTCCAACACCACCTGGGGCGCCGGGCCGAACGGCTCGCCGGTACCCGAGCTGGGCCTGGCCGGGCTCGATCTCGGCCCGCGGGCGGGGTACCGGGGCCTGGACGGCAACCAGCCGAGCCCGGTCTTCGGCTGGGTGGTACTGGTCGCCACGGTCGCCCTGTGCCTGCTCGTCGGGTACCTGCGCCGGGGTACGCTCGGCCAGCGCATGCTCGCGGTGCGCTCCAACGAGCGGGCCGCCGAGGCCGCCGCGATCAACCCGCGTGCGGTCAAGCTGATGGCCTTCGGTATCAGTGCCTTCATCGCCGGCGTGGCCGGCTGCCTGTACGCGTACAACTTCGGCTCGGTGAGCCCGGAGCGATTCGACGCGTTCACCGCGCTGAGCCTGATCGCGTTCGCCTATGCCGGCGGGATCACCCAGATCTCCGGTGCCGTCTTCGCCGGTGTGATCTCGGCCCGGGCGCTGCTGCCGTACGCGCTGGACAAGTGGTTCGGGCTGTCCGGGAACTGGTTCCTGCTCTTCGGCGGCGCGATCCTGCTCTTCACCCTGATCCAGAACCCCGAGGGCGTAGCGGGGGACCTCTACAAGCGCACCCACAAGCGCCCCCGGCTGCGCCGGCCAGAGTCCACATCGGACACGCAGGCGGACACGCAGGCGCCGGTACCGGTGCAGCGGCAGCGGTCCGGGGCCGCCGGCGACGCAACCGTGCTGCGGGTCAGCGAACTCTCGGTCTCCTTCGGTGGGGTACGGGCGCTGCGCGACGTCACGCTTGAGGTACGCCCGGGCGAGCTGGTCGGCCTGATCGGCCCCAATGGCGCCGGCAAATCCACCTTCCTGGACGCCATCGGTGGCTTCGTGACCGGCGACGGCCGGGTGGAACTGGACGGGCACAACATCGGCCGGCTGCCGGCGTACGAGCGCTCCCGCCGCGGGCTGGCCCGCACCTGGCAGAGCACCGAGCTGTTCCACGACCTCGACGTACGGGAGAACCTTGTCGTCGCCGGGGATCACGGCAGAGGCGGCCCGGTGCGCGGCGGGTTGGGCGGGGCCGGCG
>JAFMQQ010000821.1 GCA_017354595.1 Micromonosporaceae bacterium | reverse complement strand
ATCCGGCGGCGCTGACCGCCGGCGCGCTGGCCGCGACCGGCCGGCTGCTCGCCAGGCGCAGCGCCGCGATGCACCTGTCGCGCTGGTCCTGGGGTGAGGGCGTGGTGATGCACGGTGCACTCCGCCTCGCCGATGCGCTCGGCGACCCGGCACCGCCGTTCGTGACCGCATTCATCGACGAGCGACTCACCGCCGGAATCGAGGTCGCACACGTCAACGACGTGGCGCTCGGGGCGACCTGTGCCGACCTGTGGGCGGCGACCGGCGAGCCACGCTACCGGGCGGCCTGCGACCGGCTGCTGCGCTGGCTGCGCGACGGGAACGGGGTCACCCGGGCGCCCGGCGGTGCGATCGAGCACTGGCCCGGCGGTGTGTGGGCCGACACGGCGTTCATGGTCGGCATGTTCCTCATCCGGTACGGTCTGGCAGCCGGCCGCCCGGAGCTGGTGACCGAGGCCGGCGACCAGCTGGTCGAGCACGCGCGGATCCTGCAGCACCCCGGAACCGGCCTCTACGCACACGGCTCCCACCGCGGTGAGACGATCTGGTGCTTCTGGGGCCGGGGCAATGCGTGGACCGCGCTGGCTTCGGTGGAGTTGGTGGCGGCGGCACGGCGGCTGGACTCCCCGCGCCTGCGCGACCTGGCCGCGTCGGTACGCTCCACAGTGGAGCGTCAGCTGCTCGCGCTCGCCGAGCGCCAGCCGGAGCACGGCGTGTGGGACGTGCTCGTCGACGCTCAGGTGGAGAACCGGGGCATCGTCGAGACCTCCGCCGCCGCCGGTATCGGCGCCGCGATGCTGTGCGCCGCCGGGCTCGGCATCGCCCCGGCGCGTACCCGGGCGGCGGGATGGCGCGCCCTGGCCGGCCTGCACGCGTACGTGGAACCCGACGGCACGCTGGCCCGCACCAGCGCCGGTACCGTCCTGCAACTGATCCCGTTCGGCTACTCGGTCATCCGTACCGACCGGATCCAACCCTGGGGCCAGGGACTGGCGATGCGCGCCTACGCGGACGCGCTCACCGACCTGGCCACCCGCGCCTGAGATCGGAGCCCCGATGCAGACCAGATACGCCACCCACCCGCAGCAGATAGCCGGTTTCGACACCGAAGACCTGCGCTCGCAGTACCTGGTGGAGAACCTGTTCCCGACCGACCACGTCGAGACGGTGTACAGCCACGAGGACCGGCTCGTCCTCGGCGGTGTCGCGCCGCTGTCCGGCAACCGGGTGCGGCTGGCGGCACCGGCCCAGCTGGGTGCGGAGCATTTCCTGCAACGGCGCGAGGCGGGTGTGGTGAATGTCGGTACCGCACCGGGCACCGTGACCGTTGACGGCACGGCGTACGAACTGGCACCGCGCGACGTGCTGTACATCGGCCGGGGCGCCCAGCAGGTCGAGTTCGACGGCACCGGCGAAGCCGCGTTCTATCTGGTCTCCACTCCGGCACACACCAGCCACCCGACCCGGCATGCCACGCTGGCCGACGCGGCACCGGTCTCGCTCGGCGCGCAGCGTACCTCGAACGAACGCACCATCTACAAGTTCATCCATGACGAGGGGATCCGCAGCTGCCAGCTCGTCCTGGGCGTCACCGTGCTCGCCGAGGGCAGCATGTGGAACACCATGCCGGCGCACACCCACCAGCGGCGCACCGAGGTGTACCTGTACTTCGGGCTGGACGAGCAGCAGCGCGTGGTGCACCTGATGGGCGAACCGCACCGTACCCGCAACCTGATCGTCGCCGACCGGCAGGCCGTCATCTCGCCCTGCTGGTCGGTCCACTGTGGATTCGGTACCACCAGCTACGCCTTCGTCTGGGCGATGGGCGGCGAGAACACCGACTACGGCGACGTGCTCCCGCAGCCCATCACCCAGTTGCGTTGACTGACCCGGCTAACCGGCCTGCGGCCACAGGTCGCAGTTGTGTTCGGCGGTGAACTCGCCATCGCTGATCGGTGTGGACGCTCCGCCGGCGCGCAGGGACAGGGTCAGGCCGGTGTGGTTGTAGACCGGCCATGGCGAGCTGGCTGGCGCCACCGGCACCCCGCTGCGTACGAACGAACCCCAGTACCGCACCATGTCCTGCGCCAGCCGCCGTTCGGCCGCGTCGAAGGTGGGCGCGATCGGCGTGCCGTTGTCGAAGCTGGGCC
>JAFMQQ010000820.1 GCA_017354595.1 Micromonosporaceae bacterium | reverse complement strand
GTCTGGGGCGTGCTGTACCGCACCCCGACCCGGGCGCCGCGCGGCTGGCCGGCCGGGCGGATCCGGCGGGCGCTGGTCGCCATCCTCTGGGGCGCGCTGGCCGTCGGCTTCACCGCGGGCGCGATCGGCCAGTACGCCACGATGCACGTCAACATGAACGGCGCCTGGCTGGCCGGCCTGCTGCAGGCCGCGCCGCTGCTGCTGGCCGCGCGCCGCCCGCTGCTGTCCTGGCGGCTGATGCTGGTCGGCCTGGTCATCGCGGTACCGATGCTGGCGACCCGGTCGGCGTTCTGGCCATGGCCGGTCACCGGCTGGCTGGCGATGGTCTTCGTCCTCTTCCAGCTCCGGCTGTGCCACGACCGGCGCACGGCGGTCGGGGCGGGTACGGTCACCGCCCTGGTCGCGATCGTGCCCGCCGTCGTCATCGACGCGATGAATCCCTTGTTCGGGATCATCCTGTGCCTCATCATGGCCGCCTCGATCGGCCTGGCCGACCTGGTCAGCGGCGCGCGTGCGGCCGAGGCGAGCCTGGCCGAGCAGACCGCGCTGCGCCGGGCCGACCTGGCCCGCCAGGCGGTACTCGAGGAGCGCGCCCGGATCGCCCGCGAACTGCACGACGTGGTGGCACACCACATGTCGGTGATCGCGCTGCAGGCGGGCGCGGCGCCGTACAAGATCGAGGATCTGTCGCCGGCGGCCCGGCGCACGTTCGAGGTGATCCTCGGGTCGGCCCGGGAGGCGCTGGCCGAGACGCGCCGCGTGGTCGGCCTGCTGCGCGAGGAGGACCAGGCGGCCGAACGGCTCCCGCAGCCCGGGTTGGCCAGCCTCGACGGTCTGGTCGACGCCGCCGGGCAGGCCGGGTTGCGGGTCGGGTCGGCGGTGGTGGGCGTGCCGCGGCCGGTACCCGCAGGGCTGGACCTCTCCGCGTACCGGATCGTGCAGGAGGCGCTGAGCAACGCCGCCCGGTACGCGCCCGGCTCCCGGGTCCAGGTGACCATCCGGTACGCGACCGGGGCGCTGGTGGTAAGCGTCGCCGATGAGGGACCCGGGCTGGCGTCGGCCCCGAGCCGTGGAGGGGGCCACGGCGGGGGCCACGGCCTGGTGGGGATGCGGGAGCGCGCCGCCATGCTGGGCGGCCGGCTGTCGGCCGGACCCCGTTCCGGCGGTGGCTTCGAGGTCCGCGCCGAGCTGCCCTACGAACCGGCGCCGGCCGGCGGCGAGCCGACCGAGGGCGAGCCGACCGAGGGCGAGCCGGCGGGGGCGGGCCGGTGATGGGGGACAGGATCCGGGTACTGGTCGCTGACGACCAGGAGATGATCCGCGACGGTCTGGTGTCACTGCTCTCGGCCGCCGGCGACATCGAGGTGGTGGGTGAGGCGCGGGACGGCCGGGCCGCGGTCGAGCTGGCCCGGACGCTGCACCCGGACGTGGTGGTGATGGACATCCGGATGCCGGTTCTGGATGGGCTGGCCGCCACTGCCGAGATCATGGGCGAGCGCACCCCCGACACCCCGGGCTCCGGACCGCGGGTCCTCATCCTGACCACCTTCGACCTCGACGAGTACGTCTACGAGGCGCTCGGTACCGGCGCCAGCGGGTTCCTGCTCAAGGACGCGCCGGCCGCCGACCTGATCGCCGGGGTGCGCGTGGTCGCCGGCGGTGAGGCGTTGCTGGCACCCTCGGTGACCCGCCGGCTGATCGGCGACTTCGCCCGGCGCCGGCGGCACGAGCGGCCCCGGCCCGACGTGCTGGCCGGACTCACCCCGCGCGAGCTGGATGTGCTGCGCCTGGTCGCGCGCGGGCTGTCCAACGCCGAGATCGCCGCCGAGCTGTTCCTCGCCGAGCAGACCGTGAAGACCCACGTCGGGCATGTCCTGGGCAAGCTGGCGCTGCGGGATCGTACCCAGGCGGTGGTCTACGCCTACGAGAACGGACTTGCGGGCTAGTCACCCGATACCTGCGGGGTAGGCGGGGCACGCCTGGTCACGGGTGACGCGCGGGCGGGTACCCCGTCCGTAGCGTCGTCCACATGGTACTTCCACAGTGGACGGACTGGCTGCGGCTGCCGGGCCGGTTGCGGGCGCGTGGCGTGGCGCTGGCCGGCGTGGCCGCGCTGGCCACCGTGACCGTCGCCGGGCCGTACGATCCGCAC
>JAFMQQ010000819.1 GCA_017354595.1 Micromonosporaceae bacterium | reverse complement strand
GAAGAGGGTTGAGCCGGCGGCACCGGGCAGGCTACCGGCGGGGATCGGCGAGCGCGCCGGTCTCGACGAGATGTGCGGCGATCTCGACCAGCTTCCGGTTGCTGTTCTGGCTGGCCCGCACCAGCAGATTGAGCGCCTGGTCGCCGGTCACCTTGTGGCGCTCCATCAGAATCCCCTTGGCCTGGCCGATCAGGTCGCGTACCTCCACCGCCCGGTGCATCCGCTCCTGGCCCTGGGCCTCGGCCATGGCCAGCGCCGCGTGGGTGGCGAAGACCAGGCCCACCTGTTCGGATTCGTCGGTGAAGGCACCGGCCTGGCGGGAGTAGAGGTTCAACGCGCCGAGATTGTCCTGCTCGACGTAGAGCTGGACGGCGAGCATGCTGCCCACTCCGAGTTCGGCGGCCCGCGGCGTGAAGCTGGGCCACCGGGTCTCGGTCGCCACGTCGGACAGGCGCACCGTGCACTGCTCGGAAAGGGAGGTCAGGCAGGGCCCCTCGCCGGTGTCGTACTGGACCTGGTCGACCTGGTACGCGAACTCGGCGCTGCCGGCGCGGGTACGCACCCCGCGACGGCCTTCGATCACCGACAGCGCCGCCTCCTGGGCGCCGGGTACGGTCTGCACCGCGGCGGATACGATGCCGCGCAGGGTATCGTCGAGGCCGCTCTCCTGGTGCAGCGACCGGGCCAGCCTGCTGAATGTGACGGCGAGCCCGTCCGGTACGGTCGCCGGCCCGATGTAGCTGGCGGACGGGCGTCCTCGATCTTCGTCTCTTCGCATCTCACCGATGTCGACACTCATACCCAGTCCCCTCGCCAACGCGGGCGGGGACGACGCGAACGGTATTCAGGGTTCCGGGTGGTGTATCGAGCGCCCGCCGGCGAACGCTACATGCCGGCGATCCTCGGTCAGCCGATCAGGGCGCAGTCCCCGTCCTCGTTCTGCGCATCGGGGTCGTGGGTGTCGTGCCGGACCTCGTCGAATACCCGCGCAACCACCCCGGGTTCACCGACCAGCGACGAGACCCGCTGTCGTCTCTCGGCGCATCCGCCAGGACAGCCGGCCCTCCGTCTGTAGGACGCCTCAACAGAGGTCTAACACCCCGGGTTCGCGCTGCGCTCGCTGGACGGGCCGATCCGGCCTGCCGATCCTCACCCGGCGGGCCGGCGGGAGATCGGCCGGCTTCATTCCGCGGTCTGGAGGGCGAGCCGGGTGAACTCAGCGCGCCCGCCGCGGAACAGGAAGTCGGCGGTCTGGGTCAGCGCGATCGCGATCAGATCCCGATCCGGGTCGTTGAACCAGACCGTGCCGTAGCCGCCGTCCCAGCCGTACCGGCCAGGTGTTGCCGAGAACTCGTCCGGTGCCGCGGCGACCGCCATCCCGTACCCCCATCCCTTGGGATCCAACAGGACTCCACCGGTCTCGACCTGCCGCGGGGTCAGCTGGTTGGTGGTCATGGCCGCCACCGATTCGGGTGAGAGCAGCTGCCGCCCCTCGTGCGCGCCATGGTTGCGCAGCAACCTGGCGAAGGCGAGGAAGTCGCCGGCGGTGCAGAGCAGGCCGCCGGAGCCGGACGGGAAGGCTGGCGGTACCGTCCAATCCGCCGGCTTGGACAGCGGTTGCAGGGTGAGCTCGCCGGTGGCGAAGTCGGTCATGTAGTAGCTCGGGATGCGGGCGACGTTCTCCGGCGAGGTGACGAAGCCGGTGTCCACCATGGAGAGTGGCGCGAGGAGCCGGTCGCGCATCACCACCTCGAGCGGGGCGCCGGCGGCGCGGGCAACCAGCACCCCGAGGACGAGGGTCGCGACGTTGTACTGCCAGCGCTCGCCCGGCTGGTACATCAGCGGAAGCGTGCCGAACAACCGGATCCAGTCGTCCGGCGGGTGCGGTGTGCGCGGGTCGGGCGGGCCGAGCCGCAACTCCAGCCTCTCGGCGGCCTGCACGATCGGGTACGGCGGATCGAACGTCGGTTCGGTCAGCACGCCGAAGCCCATCCGGGAGGTGAGCAGATCCTCGACCGTGATGGCCCGCTTCGCCGGCACCGTCTCCTCCAGCGGCCCGTCGATCCGGGCGAGCACACGCCGGTCGGCGAGCTCGGGCAGCAGCCGGTCCACCGGCTCGGCCAGCTCCAGCGTGCCGTCCTCGACCAGCATC
>JAFMQQ010000195.1 GCA_017354595.1 Micromonosporaceae bacterium | reverse complement strand
TGGGACAGCTCGTGCCCGATCACGCCGCGCAGCTCGCGCGGGCTGAGCATCTGGGTGATGCCCTGGGTCACGCAGACCGCCGCGTTCGCCGGGTTGCGGCCGGTGGCGAAGGCGTTGGGCTGTGCGGTCGGGCTCACGTACAGCCGGGGCATCGGCTGGTGCGCCGAGGCCGACAGCTCCCGCACCATCGCGTACAGGTCGGGCGCCTCGGCCTCGCTCACCTGCCGGGCGCCCATCGCGCGCAGCGCGATCTTGTCCGAGAAGAAGTAGGAGACACCGTTCATCACCAGGGACAGGATGAACGCGATCCAGAGGCCGCCGGTGCCGCCGATCAGGTAACCGGCGGCGAGGATCAGTCCGGTCAGCAGGCCGAGCAGGGCCGCTGTCTTGAGACCGTTGAAGTGCCGGTGCACTTTGCGCTCCCTTCGAGGTACGCCGGGTGCAACGCCAGCGCTTGTTGCCGATCTTCCCACGGGTACCCGTGAAATGGCTGGGAGAGCGCTGAGGGGCCAGCTAGAGGTCGCGGGACCAGATCTGCTGGACAAGGTCCTTGCCGAAGGCGCGATGCGGGCTCTGTTCGTCGAGAGCGAAACCCGCACGCTGGTAGATCCGCCGGGCGCCGGCGAGCACGTCGTTGGTCCAGAGCATGATCCGGCGGTACCCCACCGTGCGGGCGAAATCCAGGCACTCGTCCACCAGACGCGCGCCGATACCCAGGCCTCGCGCGGCCGGGTCGACCAGCAGCAGGCGCAGCTGCGCGGTCTGCTCGTCACGGCGTACGCAGAAGACGGAGCCGACCGGTGAACCATCGAGCTCCGCGATCCAGGCCGCCTCGCGGTCCGGATCATTGGTTGCCGCGAAGTCCGCGACGATCCCGGCAACCAGCGCCTCATAGCTGGCGTCCCAGCCGTACTCATCGGCGTAGACCGCGCCGTTGCGGGACACCACCCAGCCGAGGTCGCCGGGTTTGGGTGGCCGGATCAGGTACGCCCGCGGTGCGGCCCGGGAGGCCCCGAGCACCTCACGGATCTCACCCATCGCGCCGAGCAGTCGCTGCCGGTCGGCCGGGGCGAGCCGGTCGAGCAGGGCACGGACCTGTCCCGACGTGCGCTGGTCGAGGGTGCCGAATGCGGCCCGGCCGGGTCCGGTCAACTGGATGACCTGGCGGCGGCCATCGGCGGCCGACCGGCTCCGGTCGACCAGACCGTCGGACTCGAACCGGCTCAGGATCCGGCTCATGTATCCGGCGTCGATGTCGAGGTCCCGGCGCAGCTCGGCCAGCTCGATGGCGTCCCGCTGGGCCAGCTCGTACAGCACCCGCGCCTCGGTCAGCGTGTACGGGGTGTCCACCAGTCCACCGCGCAGCAGCCCGATCACGTTGGTGTAGAAGCGATTGAACTCCCGTACGACCGCTACCGGCTCCATGCGTCACCCCGCCAATCTCTTGACTCAGTCAGACAATAACTTGCCTGAGCCCACGAAGCGACGTCCTACCTATGCCCGGGCCGGGACTACCCTGTTGCGCATGGGCGAACCGGACACCCGTCCGGCACCAACGCCGGCCGAGGGCGCGGCGCTGGTACGGCTGGTGCTCGCCGGTATCGCCGCCTACCTCGCCGAGCAGCCGCCCGATGGACGGCCACCCGAACACGCGGTGCTCCGCGCGCTCGGCGCATCCTTCGTGACCCTGGAGAACCGCGGCCGGCTGCGCGGTTGCGTGGGTACCCTCGACGCGGCTCGCCCGCTCTACCTCGACGCGCTGCGCAACGCCCGCCGGGCGATGCGCGACCCGCGGATGCCGGCAGTGTCCAATGAGGACTGGCCGGACCTGGACCTCAAGGTTTCTGTGCTCACCGCACCGGAGCGCCTGGCAGTCAACAGCCGCCGGGAACTGGTGCGGCGACTCCGGCCGGGCATCGACGGGCTGGTGCTCTGCGGCGGCGGGCGGCGGGCCACCTTCCTGCCGGCGGTCTGGGCCAAGCTGGCGGAGCCGGACCGGTTCATCACGGCGCTGCTCCGCAAGGGCGGTTGGGCCAGCTCGGGCTGGCCGCCCGGGCTGCTGGTCTCCCGGTACACCTCGGTCGAGTTTCGCGACCACGCACCGCGTCAGCCGACAAACGGCGGTACCGCGATCCGGCCGGAGGCGACCGGGACAACCTGACCGGCGACGGTTGCGCGGACCGCGACACCGTCCACTGCGGACACCGTACAGTCCAGAGTGGATGGACGATGGATCTCGTACCCCTGCCGGACGGTGTAGGCGGACTCACCATCGCCAGGCAGGACGCCGGAGGCGACCAGGAAGACGCCGAGCCCGAGAGCTGCCGAGCCGGTGGCCGGGTCCTCGGTGATGCCCATGCCGGGAAAGAACCCCCGCGCATGAGCCTCCCTTGTGGACGGTTCCCAGGCGAAGACATACACCGCCGATACGCCGGGGACCGGGACCGGCGCTGCGCGGGCCATTGCGGCGGGCACCACCCCGAGGTACGGGAACTCCAGCCCACACCCGGCCAGCTGCGGCGCCGGGCCGGCGTAATCCGCCTCGGTCAACCGGGCCGCCGCCAGCAGCGGGACCGGATCCAGCCCGGGGCCACAGGTCGGCTGCCCGCCGGTCAGCCGCGCGGTCCCCGACCCGTACACGTCGATCGGGAGCAGCCCGGCACCGCACTCCTGCACAAGACTGCGCTCGACGACCTCACCGCCGGCACCGCGGCGGGTGACGGTGACCGCGGCACCCACGCTGGGGTGGCCGGCGAAGGGCAACTCGGTCTCGGGCGTGAAGATGCGCGCCCGGTACGTCGCGCCCTCGGTGGTGACCGGCAGCACGAAGACGGTCTCAGCGAGGTTGAACTCGCGCGCCAGCGTTTGCATCTGCTCATCGGTGAGCGAGTCGGCCTCGAAGACGACGGCGAGCGAGTTGCCGGTGAACGGCCGGTCGGTGAAGACGTCGACGATCTCGTACGGCAGGCTCGCCATACCTGCCAGCTTATGCCGGACTACCCTGAGCATCGTGACGACGGCGACCAGGGTGTACGTTGCCCGGCTCGCCGGCCTCGCCGTCTACGACCCCAACGGCGACCAGGTCGGCAGGGTCCGGGACGCGGTGGCGCGGGTACGCCAGGATGCGGCGCCCCGGGTGATCGGGCTGGTAGCCGAGATGCCGCTCCGCCGCCGGATCTTCATCCCGATCGGCCGGGTGACCGCGATCGAGCCCGGCTCGGTCGTACTCAGCTCCGGCACGCTGAACCTGCGCCGGTTCGAGCAGCGCCCCGGTGAGCTGCTGGTGCTGGAGCAGATGCTGGACCGGCGGGTGATCCCGACCGACAGCCCGCGTCCAGCGACAGTGGTGGATATCGCGATGGAGTCCGACCGGTCGGGCGACTGGACCCTGACCCGGGTCGCGGTACGCGGGACGACCGGCCGGCTCGCCCGGCGCGGCCACCTCCGGCAGCTCGAGTGGGACGAGGTACGCGGCCTGGTCGGCCCGCCCGCCGGGCAGGGCACCGCAAGCCTGCTCGCCATGCTGGACAACATGCGACCGGCCGACCTGGCCAACGTCCTGCAGGACCTCGCCGAAGGCCGCCGGTTCGAAGTGGCGGCCGCGCTGGACAACGAGCGCCTCGCCGACGTACTCCAGGAACTGCCGGAGCACGACCAGGTCGAGATCCTCGCGGCGCTGGAGCCGCAACGCGCCGCCGAGGTCCTGGAGGAGATGGACCCGGACGACGCCGCGGACGTGCTCGCCGAGTTGCCCAAGCCGGAGCAGGAGGAGCTGCTGGACCTGATGCAGCCGCAGGAGGCCGATCCGGTTCGCCGGCTGCTGGACTACCGACCGGGTACCGCCGGCAGCGTGATGACCTCGGAGCCGGTGGTACTGACGCCCGACGCTACGGTCGCCGAGGCACTGGCCCGGATCAGGGAGCCGCAGCTCTCCCCGGCGGTTGCCGCGCAGGTCTTCGTCACCCGCGCTCCGATGGCCACGCCCACCGGCCGGTACCTCGGCGCGGTCCACTTCCAGCGGCTGCTCCGCGAAGCGCCGGCCGAGCTGCTGGGCGGTGTGATCGACACCGACATCGACCCGCTGGACCCGGACACCCCGCTGCCGGAGATCACCCGCCGGCTGGCCACCTACAACCTGGTGGCGATGGCGGTGGTGGACGACCGGGACCGGCTGGTCGGCGCGGTGACCGTGGATGACGTGCTCGACCACCTGCTGCCCGCGGACTGGCGGGAGCGCGACTCGGCCGGCGCGAGTCGTGACTGAACCGCGCCGGCTGCGCATGCCGGGCGCGCTTGGCGGATCCGCCGACCGCAGTAGAGGATCGGCCGACCGCAACCGGCTGGATCAGCCACGCGAGCCGCGGCGGCTACGCCTGCCGCACGTCACCGGCGAGACCTTCGGCCACTTCGCCGAGGCGTTCGCCCGGTTCATGGGCACCGCCAAGTTCCTGGCGTACATGACGATCTTCGTACTGGTGTGGATCGGGCTGAACATCGTCGGGCTCTTCGGCCTGCGCTGGGACCCGTACCCGTTCATCCTGCTGAACCTCTTCTTCAGCACCCAGGCTTCGTACGCCGCGCCGCTGATCCTGCTCGCCCAGAACCGGCAGGCCGACCGGGACCGGCTGACCATGGACCAGGACCGGCGCCAGGCGGCGATGCAGAAGGCGGATACCGAGTACCTCGCCCGCGAGATCGCGTCGCTGCGCATCGCCCTGGGCGAGGTGGCGACCCGTGACTTCCTGCGTGCCGAGCTCGGGCGACTCGTCGAGGAACTGGACGAGGCGGCCCGCCGGCAGCGCAAGCAGGATCGCCGGCAACACCATCCGAAGGGGAAGCGAGCCGATCGGGGCGCGGATGCGCAGGAGCTGACCGAGCCGTACGACAGCGACCTGGATGGCGATGTGGGCGAGCGGGACGACGGTTCGGCGACCAGAGAACGCGAGCGGCCTGATGGCAGCGGGCCAAGAGAACATACGCCGCGCGCCTCAAGGGGCTAGGCGCGCGGCAGTCCTGTCGAGTCTGGCACCGCGCGATCAGCGTGTCCAGATGCCCGGGGCCGGGGAGCCGGTGGGCCCGGGCGTACCGGAGATACCGGCCGTAGCATCGGTGACATGCCAGAGCAGACGGCAACCGTAGAAGAGACCGTGCAGGCGGCGCTGGCGACGGTACATGACCCGGAGATCCGCCGCCCGATCACCGACCTCGGCATGGTCTCGTCGGTACGGGTCGCCGACGGTACCGCCGCCATCGGCATCCTGCTCACCGTCGCCGCCTGTCCACTGCGGGACACGCTGCGTGGCGACATCACCAAGGCGGTCTCCGCGGTCCCCGGCGTGGACCGGGTGGAGATCGAGTTTGGCGTGATGACCCAGCAGCAACGACAGGCGCTGCAGGCGAACCTGCGCGGTGGGCAGGCTGAGGCGCCACCGATACCGTTCGCCCAGCCCGGCTCGCGCACCCGGGTGTACGCGGTGGCCAGCGGCAAGGGCGGGGTGGGCAAGTCCAGCATCACGGTCAACCTCGCCGTTGCGCTCGCCGCCAAGGGCCTCGCGGTCGGCGTGGTGGACGCCGACATCTACGGGCACTCGATCCCGCGGATGCTCGGTACCCAGGCCCGACCGACCCAGGTCGAGGACATGATGATGCCGCCGCAGGCGCTCGGTGTGAAGGTCATCTCCATCGGCATGTTCACCCCGGGCAACGCCGCGGTGGTCTGGCGTGGCCCGATGCTGCACCGCGCGCTGCAACAGTTCCTCGCCGACACGTACTGGGGCGAGCTCGACGTGCTCCTGCTCGACCTGCCGCCCGGTACCGGCGACGTGGCGATCTCGCTCGCCCAGCTGCTGCCCACCGCGGAGATCCTCGTGGTGACCACACCGCAGGCGGCCGCGGCGGAGGTGGCCGAGCGGGCCGGTGGGATCGCGCTGCAGACCCATCAGCGCCTGGTCGGTGTGGTGGAGAACATGTCCTGGCTGGAGCTGCCCTCCGGAGAACGGATGGAGGTCTTCGGCGCCGGCGGTGGGCAGGCGGTGGCCGACTCGCTCACCCGGCTGGTCGGTGCCGAGGTTCCACTGCTCGGGCAGATTCCGCTCGACCCTCGGGTACGGGAGTCGGGCGACAGCGGTACGCCGGTCGTACTCGCCCAGCCGGAGGCGCCGGCGGCGGTCGCTCTGGCCAGAGTCGCCGACCGGCTGGCGGTGCGCCGCGAATCGCTGGTCGGCAGGCCCCTCGGCCTGTCCCCCAAACGCTGACCGCCGTGGCCCGTTGACCGCCGCGGCCCGTCGACCGCCCCGGC
>JAFMQQ010000818.1 GCA_017354595.1 Micromonosporaceae bacterium | reverse complement strand
GAGCCGACCCTGGCGAGCCTGCGGGGGTACGTCGCCATCGGGCACACGCGCTACTCGACCACCGGCGGCTCGACGTGGGAAAACGCGCAGCCGACGCTGAAGGCGACCACGGCCGGGACCACCGTCGCGCTGGCCCACAATGGCAACCTGGTCAACACCGCCGAACTCGCCGCGCGGGTGGACCCCGAGGACGGTTCAACCTCCGACACCGCTCTGGTTACGGCGCTGCTCGCGGCGTACCCCGACCTCTCCGTCGAGGAGGCGGCGGCCCGGGTGCTGCCCACCCTGCGCGGCGCCTTCTGCCTTGTCTTCATGGACGAGAACACGCTCTACGCGGCGCGTGACCCGCACGCGGTACACCCGCTCGTGCTCGGCCGGCTGGAGCGCGGCTGGGTGGTGGCCAGCGAGACCGCGGCGCTGGACACGGTCGGCGCGAGCGTGGTGCGCGAGGTCGAGCCGGGCGAGCTGATCGCGGTGGACGCCGCAGGGCTGCGCTCCACCCGGTTCGCCAACCCCGAGCCCAAGGGCTGCCTGTTCGAATACGTCTACCTCGCCCGGCCGGACTCCACCATGTCCGGGCGCAACGTCTACGCGACCCGGGTCGCCATCGGCCGCACGCTCGCCCGCGAGCATCCGGTCGATGCCGACCTCGTGATACCCGTACCCGAGTCGGGCACCCCGGCGGCGATCGGCTACGCCGAGGAGTCCGGCATCCCGTACGGAATGGGCCTGGTGAAGAACACCTATGTCGGGCGTACCTTCATCCAGCCATCCCAGACGATCCGCCAACTCGGCATCCGGCTCAAGCTCAACCCGTTGCGGGCGAACGTCCGCGGCAAGCGGGTGGTGGTGGTCGACGACACGATCGTGCGGGGCAACACCCAGCGCGCGATCGTCCGGATGCTACGCGAGGCCGGCGCGGTCGAGGTGCACGTCCGCATCTCCTCCCCGCCGGTGAAGTGGCCGTGCTTCTACGGCATCGACTTCGCCACCCGCGCCGAGCTGGTGGCCAGCGCTCTGGACATCGACGGGGTACGGCGTTCGATCGGCGCCGACTCCTTGGGCTACGTCTCGCTCGCCGGTCTGGTCGCCGCCACCGAACAGCCGAAGACGAGACTCTGCCGGGCGTGCTTCGACGGTGTTTACCCGATCGAACTGCCGCCCGACAACATGGTCGGCAAGCACGTGCTGGAGGGCGTCGGCCGGCGGGTACAAGCCACACCCGCCGGTACGCCGGACGACGGAGCGCAGCACGAGAGCACCGTCCGGTACAGCAGTTCGGGCCAACGCGGCCGGTGACGGCCGCCGTGGTGCACCCGTTCGCGGACGGGTACGCCGCCACTAGGGGAGAACAGTGACGCACGTGACCGAGCGCGCCGAGACCGAACGCCAGCCGTGGACCGGCGGCAACGGTCGGAACAAGCCCAAGCGCACCGTGACATACGCCGACGCCGGAGTCTCCATCCATGCCGGCGAGCGCGCGGTCGAGCTGCTCAAGACCAAGGTGCACCGCACCCAGCGGCCGGAGGTGCTCACCGACCTCGGCGGGTTCGCCGGCATGTTCCGGCTGGACACCAAGAGGTACAAGAATCCGATCCTGGCCTCGTCCACTGACGGCGTCGGTACCAAGCTCACCATCGCCCAGCAGCTGGACATCCACGACACGGTCGGCATCGACCTGGTCGCGATGGTGGTGGACGACCTGGTCGCGTGCGGCGCCGAACCGCTGTTCCTGCTCGACTACATCGCCTGCGGCGAGGTGGTACCGGAGAAGGTGGCCGAGATCGGCGCAGGTATCGCCGACGGCTGCCGGGCGGCCGGCGCGGCCCTGCTGGGCGGTGAGACGGCCGAGCACCCGGGCGTGATGCGCGCCCACGAGTACGACATCTCCGGTACCGGCGTGGGCGTGGTCGAGGCGGACGCGATCCTCGGCCGGGACCGGGTCGAGCTGGGCGACGTGGTGATCGCGATGGGATCGACCGGCCTGCATTCCAACGGGTACTCGCTGGTGCGCCATGTACTGCTGCAGGGGCCGGGCCGGTTGCGGTTGGACACCGTCGTGGAGGAGTTGGGCCGGCAGCGGACCCTCGGCGAGGAGCTGCTGACGCCGACAAAGATCTATACCCGTGACTGTCTTGCGCTGGTCACCGAGTGCGA
>JAFMQQ010000817.1 GCA_017354595.1 Micromonosporaceae bacterium | reverse complement strand
GTCAGGTCGAGTACCACCGCCGGTGCGATCAGCGACCGGGCCGGGATCTGCGAGACATCCGCCTTGTCCTTGCCGGTCACCCAGTGGATCGGCGCGTCCAGGTGGGTGCCGGTGTGCTCGCCGGTGGCGAAGTTGTTCCAGTACCAGGCCGGGCCGGCCTGGTCGTACCGGCTGATCTCGGTGAGCGCGAACGGCCAGGTCTGGCCGAGCGGCTCGGGCAGCTTGAGGATCGGGGTCTGCGAGGTGAGCGGCGCGGTGAGGTCGACCACCTCGACCGTGCCCGCGGAGACGGCGCCAACAAGATCGGAGAGCACACCCATGCCGGGCACGCTATCAGCCGCCTTGCCGACCCACCATGGTCCGGCCGCTACCGCGGTCACCGCCATCCCGCAGACCGCGCGCTCCCGTTCAGGCCATCGATGCGGGTGCCTCGCTGCGCTGGTCCGGCTTGCCGCCGGTGTTGGCCAGCTGCCTCGCCCGGCGCATCAGTATCCCGACCACGGCCATGATGGCCAGCCCGTTGACCGCGTGCAGGCCGAGGATCGCGAGCCCGCCCGGCGTGGTGTTGTCGCCGGTGCTGTTCAACGCCCGGCCCAGCAGGATGAGCAGCACCTGCACCACCACCAGGCCGAGCGGCAGCGCGCTGAACCCGATCAGCCGCCCGGGGGCCCTGGCCAGCGCCGCGACGATGATCAGCACCAGCGCCAGGATGGAGACGATCGTGCCGTTCAGATCGTGCAGCGCGAATGACTTGTCGTCCTGCGGCCGGGCGAACGCGCCGACCCCGGCGAAGTAGAACTGGACCAGCACATCGAGCTGCAACAGCCCGGCGACTATGAGATAGGCCCTACGCACACGTATCCCCTTCCACTGTGGTACCCCGATCCTGGCCGTCCCGGCCCACGCCTGTCGTCCCACGCCCGATGACACCGGGGTACGCCGATGCGCGTAGGACTGTACCCGGGCCTACGTCCTGCGTCGTACGCGTGGTGTCCCGCCCCTGGCTCACGGTCCGGGGGACGAGACAGCGGGCGTGGGTGTGACGCTCGGGCAGTTGTGGTACTGCGGGAACGGGTCCTGGGGGGCGCACGGCAACATCGAGCGCAGGCCACCGAGCAGATCGTCCGAAGTGGAGGGTGACGGCACCGGCCGCACCGGCACCGCGCGGACCTGGATCGGGTCGGCGATGTCGATCCGGCACACCTTCCAGCCACCCAGCCGCACGCTCTGCGCGTGCACCGTCCAGTGCTCGACGCCGTGGTCGAAGGCGATCACCGGGGAGGTACCGGTCTGCTCGACGGTGACCGCCACCTCCAGCGCGATGGTGGCGCTCCTCCCGTCGATGGTCGGGGGCAGTGGTGTGCCGACCGGGGCACCGTCCACAGTGGCCGACCACAGCCCGTACTGGAAGTCCAGCTGGAAGATGCGATGGTACTGGCGGTTGCGGTCCCACCACGGCTGGAACGCCGACCGCGGCTGCTGCGCGCAGAGCGCGTCGTTGAAGTGCCCCGCGTCGTAGGCACCGGCGTAGAAGTCGGCATCGGGGCCGTCCGGACAGCTGACCCGCACCAGGTGGTCGCCGGACTGGTAGGTGCGGTAGGCGGTCAGGCAGGAGGAGGCGCTCAACGCGCGCAGCGCACCCCACGGGCTCGGCTGCCCGGCGAAGCCGAACGCGTTGGTGGCCTGCCAGCGAATGGCGAAGATGCCGGCGCCGTTGGCCAGCAGGAGTATGGCCACAGTGGACAGATAGGCGATCGCCCGGCGCGCGTCGCGGGCCTCGCGGGCGTACCAGATGGTGAGCCAGGCCAGCAAGGCCACCGCGGCCGCGGCCCACAACGGGTACACCAGCGGGAAACCCGTCGGCCGGTCCAGCGCGCGTACCGACAGCCGCCAGGCGACGGTGGCCGCGTACCCGGCCAGGAACGGGGCCTGGGTGATGGCCACCTGCCAGCGCGGCGGGTGGCGGCGCACCGCCCACCGGATGACCGCGACGTGCCCACCCACCAGGAGGAAGACGACCAGACCCAGTTCCACGGTGGTACCGGTGTGGCGCAGCCCGTACCACTGGGTGACCGAGGTACCGGCGGCGAGGCTGCCCGCCACGCACCCGGCCACCAGCAGCAGGCCGAGCCCGCGGGTACCGGCGCCGGCCAGCGA
>JAFMQQ010000816.1 GCA_017354595.1 Micromonosporaceae bacterium | reverse complement strand
CCGGAGCCCCTCAAGCACCGGGTAGCCGGACCGGCCGGCCGGGCCGGCGAAGCAGGCAGCCGGCGGCGACTGCCACCCGGCGCGGCGCCGGTACCGTCGCCCGGCCGCCGAGCACGTCGTACCCGCGGCGCACCACCTCGTCGAGGATGCCGCCGTAGAGCCGGAACGCGGCCCGCACACACGCCTGCGAGGACCGTGGCAGCAGCGCGATGCCGGGTGCCGCGCGGGCGTAGTGCTCGCGCGCCCGGGCGACCTCGAAGCGGACCAGTTCCCGCACCGCCTCCCCGGCGGTCGGCGCCGCCAGGTCGGCGACCCGGACACCGAACCGGTCCAGGTCGGCCAGCGGCAGGTACACCCGCCCGCGACCGAGGTCCTCCGCCACGTCCCGGATGAAGTTGGTGAGCTGGAAGGCGAGCCCGAGCTGGCGGGCCGGTTGCGCCGCGGCGGCCCGGTCGGTCGGCTCGAGTACCGGCAGCATCATGCTGCCGATCGCCGCCGCCGACCCGGCCATGTACGCCAGCAGGTCGGGGTAGGTCCGGTACCGGGCCACCGTCAGGTCCATCGCCATCGCGGCGAGAAACTCCGCGAAGTCGGCCCGATCCAGCTCGAACCGCTGGATGGTGTCCAGCACCGCCGGCAGCAGCGGATCGGCCACCGGCTGGCCGGCCAACCCGGCGAGGAACCGGTCGCTCCATCGGCACAGCCGGCCGGCCGGGTCGGCGGTACCGCCGTCCACGATCTCATCGGCGTACCGGGCGAAGCCGTACAGCGCGTGCACGTACCGGCGCTTCCAGGCCGGCAGCAGCAGGGTGGCGAGGTAGTAGGTGCGCCCGTGCCTGCGGTGCAACTGCCGGCAGCGCTCGTACGACGCCGCTAGCGCCTGCTCATCCACCGGGCTTGATGGCGGCGAACGCGAAGATGTCCGGGACCCAGTCGGGCGGACCGGCCTCGGCGGTCCGGACCAGCCGCAGCCCGGCGTGCAGCGGCGCGTCAAGCAGCGTGGCCAGTTTCGTGTGCCAGGCGCCGACCCGGATCCGCACCCCCTGCGGGCTCAGCCAGCCGTCGAAGCGCCGCCCGGTGCGGTGGTACCCGCTGTCGACCACGATCCGGCCGGCATCCGACCGGTCCGCGAACGGGCCGCAGAAGCACGGGTGTACGCCCAGGTGCACCAGGCGCCCGCCAGGCCGCAGTACCCGGGCCGCCTCATGCACCACCGCCGGATAGTCCGGCAGGTCGGTATGCGCCATCAGGCAGACCACGGCGGGCACACTCGCGCTCGCCACCGGGAGGGCGGCCGCATCGCCCACCGCGACCGGCAGCCGGCCGGCGGCGTACCGGAGCTGGCCGGCCGAGATGTCCACGCCGACCGGCGTCCAGCCCAGCCCGCGCAGCAGGGCCGCGTGCGCTCCGGTGCCACAGCACAGGTCCAGGCACCGGCCGGTACCGGCGCCCAGCAACTCGGCCACCAGGGGGCGTACCCGGTCGAAGAAGCCGGCCGCGGTCACGCTGACGTACTGCTCGTACCAGTCGGCGTGCGCGTCGTAGGCCGCCAGGGTTGCCATGCGGCAAGCCTATCGGCTGGTACCCTGCGCCCATGGCTGCGCCACCGGCCGCGCCGGTAGGGCCGCGCACCGCAGGCGGTGCCCACAACAACCAGGCCCAGAACGCTGCGGTCAAGGTCGCCGAGCTGCTCTGGGTACGGGTACCCGCGGCAGTCCGCCGGTTCGCCCCCGGCCTCGGTGCCACTCTCGCCGACGGCGGATACCTCCGCGCCTGGCCATCGGCGGCGGTCGCCGCGCCGGCCGCGCTACTCGGTGTCGGGCTGCTCTACGGCGCGGTACACCCGTTCGCCACCCCACCCGGCAGCGGCTACCTGTACTCGGTCTTCGTCATCGCCGCGCTCGCCGCGATCGGCGCTTTCGGCGCGGCCCTCGGCTGTTGGGCCCTGGCCGGCTTCATCGTCGCGGATCTGTTCCTCGCGGACCGGTCCAGCCTGCCCGGCTTCGCCCCCGGCCTGGCGCCGTCATCCCAGTCCACCCTCGGGTACCTGCCGCTGCTGCTGTCCTACGCGGTGCTCGCCGGGCTGGTCGTGGCGGTGCCGGTGGTCGCCGGCGAGTTCGCCCGGCGGGCCGGGTCGGCCGGCCGCGCCCCGGCGGCCC
>JAFMQQ010000815.1 GCA_017354595.1 Micromonosporaceae bacterium | reverse complement strand
GCTGGACCGGCAGGCGCTGCTGCCCTGGTTCCCCGACCCGCGGCTGGCTCCCGCCTCGGCACCGGCGTCAGCTACCTGCCCGGCGCCCGCCTGGTACCTCGTCACCGGGCACGCCCTGCTGCGCCGTGACCCGTGTACCGGCGGGTGGAGCCCGGTCGGGTTGAGCCAACCGCTGCACCACCCGCGCGCCGTGGCCGCGGCCGGACACTGGCTGGCCGCGACCGACCACAGTGGAGTGTCAGTGTGGTGGCGGGAGGGCGACCAGCTGGTCGCGGTGCTGCCGGAGCCGGACGCCCGGTTGGTGGCGCTGGCATCCAACGGCGTCGCGTACGTGGCCCGGCAGGACGGCACCGACCTGTGGCGGTACCGGGCCGGTGGAGCGCCGGCCGGGGTGGTACCCGGACCGCAACCCGGCCGGGTGGCGGGGCTGCGTATCGGCGGCGACCGTACCCTCTGGCTGCTGGCCGGGGACGGCCAGACGCTGCGGCTGTGGCGGCGTGGACCCTGCGACCACGCCTGGCAGCAGGCGACCGTGGCGCAGCTGTCCGCCGCCCTGCCGCCCAGCGACCTGTTCCGCACCTGGGACGGCGGCTTCTGCCTGCACTGCGACGACCCGTGCACCGCCGAGTCGGCCGACTGCTGCTACACCTGGCAGGGCGAGCGGGTGGAGCCGCCACCTCCGCTGCCACCGAACCTGGTGACCGACGGGGAACTGGACACGGTCGCGGTGGACAGCGGGCTGCCACGCTGCCGCTGGCACCGGGTCAGCGTCGAAGCCGAGGTGCCGGCCGGCAGCAGCGTGCAGGTTGCGGTGGCGGTCACCGAGGAGCCACCGGCGCCGGACGGCGGCACGGTACCGGGACCCACCGACTGGCAGCAGGCCCCGCCCGGGACGCTTGACTTCCTGATCCAGCAACCGCCTGGCCGGTACCTGTACCTGCGGCTGCGGTTGACCGGCAACGGCAGCGTCACCCCGGTGGTACGCCGGATCCGGCTGGACTTTCCCCGGCTCACCAGCGCCGACCTGCTGCCACCCGGGTTCCGCGAGGACCCGGCGGCGGACGACTTCACTGAGCGATTCCTGTCGATGTTCGACCAGTCCCTCGCCGGTATCGACCGGGTCATCGACCGGTACCCGGCGCTGCTGGACAGCGGGGGCGTACCGGATGAAGTGCTGCCCTGGCTGGGCGGCCTGCTCGGGCTGGCGTTCGAGGCGGGCTGGGACGCGCAGATCCAGCGCCAGTTGCTCGCCGCCGCGCCCGAGCTGTACCGGCGGCGCGGCACGGCGTGGGCGGTGGGCGAGGCGGTGCGGATCGTCTTCGGGGTGCAGCCGGTGATCGAGGAGCAGGCCGCGCAGCGCAGCTTCATCCGGCTGTCAGAAGCGGGGCGGCTGGGCACCGTGCGGCTGTTCGGCCGGTCCCGGGCCCGGTTCCGGGTGGGTACCTCGGCGCTGTCGTCGGCGCCGGTACGCAGCGACGGCGATCCATACGAGGATCCGCTGCGGGTGGACGCGTACCGGTTCCGGGTTGCGCTGCCGCCGCACAACCCGGGCCCGGTTGACCTGCCGGCGCTGGGCCGGCTGGTGGCCAGCCAGGCGCCGGCGCACACCGCGGCCACCATCCATACCGGCGGGCTGGGCTGGGTGGTCGGCGTGTGGTCCGCGGTGGGTGTGGATACGGCGTTCGTCGCGCTGCCGGCGCCGGTACTGGGAGCGTCCACAGTAGACGAGAACCACCAGGTACGGCTGGGCCGGCACAGCGTGCTGGCGCCGAGCCGGCGAGGACCTGTGATGGGCATGGCGGTCGGGCAGCGCAGTGCTGTCGGCTTGCAGTCGGTGTCGTGGTGAGACGGGAAGGACAAGCGATGACAGAGACGGGGACCGGCCTGCCAGTGCCTGAACTGCGCCGGCTGCGGTACTTCCACGGCCAGTTGCTGGGCGCCCGGGACTTCCAGCGGGAACAGGCGTACCTGCGCGAGAAGATCGCGCTGCAGCTGCGCTACCTGCTCGGCTACGGCGTGGTGTGCGGCCTGGAGGTGGCTCCGGATGATGAGAAGCACCCGGATCCGGCGCAGCAACCGGCGGCCGGCAGCGATCAGGCACCGCCGCGACGGGCCAGGGTGGAGCTTTCGCCCGGGCTGGGCGTGGACGCCTGTGGCAA
>JAFMQQ010000814.1 GCA_017354595.1 Micromonosporaceae bacterium | reverse complement strand
GCCTGGGACCGCGGGCAGATCGACGAGGGGCTGCGGATCCTGGATACCGCGCTGGCGCTGCGGGCGCCGGGGCCCTACCAGTTGCAGGCGGCGATCGCGGCGTGCCACGCGAGCGCCGCCGATGCGGCGCAGACCGACTGGGTGGAGATCGCCGAGCTGTACCGCCAGCTGACCAGGATCACGCCCTCGCCGGTGGTGGAGCTGAACCGGGCGGTCGCGGTGGCGATGGCGGACGGGCCGGCCGCCGGCCTGGCGCTGGTCGATGCGCTCTGCGCATCGGGTGAGCTGGCCGGGTACCATCTGCTGCCGGCGACCCGGGCCGACCTGCTGCGCCGGCTGGGACGCGATACCGAGGCGGCGCAGGCGTACCGCGCCGCACTGGAGTTGGTGGGTAGCGACGCCGAGCGGCGGTACCTGTCGCGGCGCCTGGCCGAGTTGGGATAGGAGAGGACGTTGATCCTGATCACTGGCGGCCTCGGCTTCATCGGGCTGAACACCACCCGCGCGCTGCTCGACCTCGGCGAGGACTGCGTGGTGACCCAGCACCGCAACGCCCACCGGCCGGAGTTCATCCAGAAGGCGTTGGGCAGCCGGGTCTTCGTCGAGCCGGTGGACTTCACCGACCTCGCGGCGGTACGCCGCCTCGGCGAACAGCACCGGATCACCGGGATCGTGCACCTGCTCGGCGGTCTCGGCTTCGGCGGGCTGCCGTTGCAGCAGGACCTGCGGCACAACACGGACGTCCTGGTGAACCTGCTCCAGGTGATCGAGGAGTGGCAGGTGCCCCGGGTCTGCCTGGCCAGCACCATCGGCATCTACATCGGGGCCGCGGAGGTGCCGGCGAGTTCGGTGGGACTGCGCGAAGAGATGCCGCTGCCGCCGACCGGTACCTTCCCCATCGAGGCATGGAAGAAGGTCACCGAGATCCTCAGCACGCTGTTCGCCGCCCGGCATGGCTTCGATGTGGTGAACATGCGCATCGGGGCGGTCTGGGGACCGTTCGGCCGGCCGGATTCCCGCTTCTTCCAGCTGCCACAGATGGTGCACGCGGCGGTACGCGGGCAGCCGGCCCGGTTCGATCCGCCTGCGTACACAATGGACGGTGGTGACTGCTGCTACGCGAAGGATGTGGGCCGGGCGATCGCACTGCTGCAGACGGCGCCGAAGCTGAACCACCAGACGTACAACGTCTCGTCGGGGTTCGTGACGCGAAACTGCGAGGTGGCGGACGCCATCCGGCGGGTGGTACCGGGTGCCGATATCGAACTTGCTGAGGGGCGCGCCCCGGGCAGCCAGGACCTGTGGCTGGACACCTCCCGGCTAGTGGCGGATACCGGCTTCCGGCCCCAGTACGACCTGGAGCGCGGGATCGCCGACTATGTGGAGTGGCTGCGCGCCGGCAACGAACGCTAGGCTCCCGGCGGGCGGACCAGGCCGGTCTGGTACGCGACCACCACCAGCTGCGCCCGGTCGTGCGCGTCCAGTTTCACCATCGCCCGGTTGATGTGCGTCTTCACCGTCTGCGGGCTCAGATACAGCCGCTGGGCAATGTCCTCATTGGAGAGTCCCTCCCCGACCAGGCCGAGTACTTCACGCTCCCGCTCGGTCAGCGTCGAGAGCCGCTGCGAGACCGGCGCGTCGCGACGGTCCGGAGTGGACAGGAAGCGGGCGATGAGGCTGCGCGTGGCGGCGGGTGACAGCAGCGCCTCGCCGCGGTCGATCAGCCGGATCGCGTCCAGCAACTCGTCCGGCTCGGCACTCTTGCCGAGGAACCCGCTGGCACCGGCGCGCAGCGCCCGGAACACGTACTCGTCGATCTCGAATGTGGTCAGGATGAGTACCCGTACCCCGGCCAGGTCCTCATCCTCGGTGATGAGCCGGGTCGCGGTCAGGCCGTCCAGCTCCGGCATCCGGATGTCCATCAGCACCACGTCGGCGCGCGTGCCGCGGGCCAGCTCCACCGCCTCGCGGCCAGTCGCCGCCTCGCCGACCACCTGCAGATCCGGCGCCGCGTCGATGAGTACCCGGAACCCGCCGCGCAGCAGCGGCTGGTCGTCGGCGAGCAGCACCCGGATCATCTGCTCGCCAGCAGCGGGATTGTGGCGCGGACCGCGAAGCCGCCGGCC
Organism: Micromonosporaceae bacterium; assembly: GCA_017354595.1. Lineage (GTDB taxonomy): Bacteria > Actinomycetota > Actinomycetes > Mycobacteriales > Micromonosporaceae > DATEJJ01. The sequence continues at coordinate 40 of JAFMQQ010000814.1, read as the reverse complement.
GGCGCAGGCCCGGTAGCCAGGCTGCCACCCAGCGCCGCGA
>JAFMQQ010000194.1 GCA_017354595.1 Micromonosporaceae bacterium | reverse complement strand
GCCGACAAGGCGGTACCGGTGGAGCTGGCAGCGCTGCGCGAAGCGGACGGCCTCGTGCACGGCATCTGGGAGTCGCAGTTCAACGCGGCCTGCCTGCGCCACACCGGAGACCGGTTGCCCAGGCTGCACACCAACGTGATGCGCGAGATCCGGGAGTCGACGGCGTTTCCGGACGATCTGGCCGCCGGGCCGGTACACCGCTGTGGCCTGATGCACCGGGTGGTGGAGGACCACCGCGCGGGTTGGGTCCGCCGCTGGCGGACGATCGCCGCCGGGCCCGCGCCGCCCGGGTCAGGGCTGACGGTGCCGGGGGTACCGGGAGTGCCGGGGGTACCGGGAGTGCCGGGGGTACCGGGAGTGCCGGGGGTCCCGGGAGATGGGGTGGCCGGATGACGCCGGACCAGAGCGCCCAGTTCCGCCACGCGCGGCTGGTGCTGATGCTGCAGGTGGTCAGCGGCTTCGACCCGGACGGCGTGGACGCCGAACGGCTGGGCATCTACGACTTCCTGGCCGTACACCCGCTGCTGCTGGCGGCCACGGACGACGACCCGGACCGGTTGGCGCTGCGGCTGGCCGGATTCGACGACCGGGCCATCGGGTACGCCAGCCCGGCGCAACGGTTCGTCAGTGCCCGGCTGTGCCTGGCGCGCGACCTTGGTGTCCTAGTTGGACGGGGTCTGGTACGAGTCAGCGCGGCGGGTCGGGTGCGATACCGGCTGACCCCCCAGGGCGAGGCCGTAGCCAGCCAATTCAAATCAACTTATGCTCAGTCGTACACAACCGCCGCGCGGATCGTCGTGCGTCGGGTGCGCAGGCTCAGTGGTCGACGGCTGCGGGAGAGCCTGCGGGGTTGGCTCCGTGGGGGCGCGGAGCGACCCGCCGGTCAGGTCCACCCGGCGTACCCGTCCCGCGGCGACCGCGACGACGACAGCACGACGCCACAGGCTGGCAAGCGACCTGGGCGGGCGGCGCTCCCGACGAACTCCAAGCAGACGGCTCTGCCAAGGGGAACGACATGATCGCTGACACGGGGCGGCTGGCTCACCCGGGAGCACCCTCCGGCGAAGCGCTGAGTTCTGATCTGGGCGCGGCCTCCCGGGACGCGCTGGGTTCGGGCCTGGGCGCGCCCTCCTCGGGCGCGCCGTGGTTGGGCGGTATCCATGGCATCCGGTTGCGCCGGTTGCGCCTGTCCGCCGAGGGTCGTGCGTACGATGTGGACTTCCGCCGCACCGATGACTCGCCCCGGCCGCTGTCGGTGATAGCCGGCGCGTTCAGCACCGGAAAGACCACCATCCTGGAGTTCGTCGACTACTGCCTGGGCGCCTCCGACCATCCGCGCCATCCGGAGATAATGCCGAAGGTACGGGCGGCGACGCTCGAGGTCGAGCTCTCCGGCTCGCCGTACCTGATCGAACGGGCGGTCGGCGAACCGTCCACATTCGCCTATCTGCGGCCGGGGCGGTTGGACGAGCCCGGCAGCGGGTCGCACCAGCGCCGGCCGTTGCGCCCGACCGGCAGCCCGGAGAGCCTGTCCAGCCTGCTGCTCTCGCACTGCAAGCTGGAGGGTGTCCAGCTGCGCGAGACGCTCAGCCAGCACGAGGCGGATACCGATCCGTTGAGCTTCCGCGACCTGATGGCACTGTGCTTCCTGCGCAACGAGCGGCTGGACGACAAGAACCTGCTGTTCGAGAACGCGCCGATGAAGCACCTGAAGCTGCGGCAGGTCGTGGATGTGGTCTTCGACGTGCACGACGACCGGTCGGTGGAGTTGGGCCGCCGGATCCGCTCGATCGAGGCGGATCTGGCCGCGGCCCGTACCGCCTTCCAGGTGGTGGAGCAGCTGGTCGAGGAGCAGCAGGTCGGTACCCGCGCCGAGCTGGAGGTGGTGCACCAGGGCGCGAAGCAGGAGCTGTCCGAGTCGGCACAGGCGGTGGCGGCGCTGGACGCGCGGGCCCGCGCGGACACCGACTTCGCGCAGCAGTTGCGCGACCGGCACCGGGCCGCGACCCGCGAGGCGCGGCTGGCCGATGCCCGGCTGCGTGACCAGGAGACCCAGATCCAGCGGATGACCGCACTGCGGGCCACGTACGCCGAGGATGTCAGCAAGCTGACCATGCTCGCCGAGGCCGGCCGGGTCTTCGAGCCGCTGCGGGTGGACCTCTGCCCGTCCTGCCTCAGCCCGATCGACGGTACGCCGGAGCGGTGCGCCACCTGCCAGGCCGACCTGTCGCTGCGGGCGCTGTCCGGGCGCGACGCCGGGCCGGACGTCGGCGGCGAGCTGCGCTCGGCGCGGGCGCGGCTGGCCGAGCTGACCGACTATCTCGCCGGGCTGGAACGCGACCTACCCCAACTACGCGCGTCGATGGAACGAGCGCAGCAGGCCGAGGCGCAGTCCGCGGCGGAGGTGGATACGGCGACGGCGAGCGCGGTGACGCCGTACCTGGTGCAGCGCGACACGCTCGCCCGCGGGCGCGAGGAGGCGAGCGCGACGCTGCAACGCGCGGTCGGCGGGCTGCGGCTGATCAACAGCATGGAGCGGCGGGCGGCCGATATCGAGCGGCAGGAGGCATTGCTCGCCTCGCTGCGCGAAGAGCTGGCCGACGCCGACGAGCAGTCGCCGCAAGCGGACCGGTCGACGGTGGTCCGGCGGGTCAGCGACCGGTACCAGGAGATCCTGGAGGAGTGGCACTACCCGAAGATCGCCGATGCGTACCTGGCCGAGGACCTGACGCCGTTCATGCGCGGCAAGCCCTACACCGAGGCGTCCTCGGGCGGCCGCACGCTGATCGCCCTGGCCTGGCAGCTGGCCCTGTTCGAGGTGGCCTGGGAGAGCCGCTCCTCGCACCCCGGCTTCCTGCTGCTGGACAGTCCACAGAAGAACCTCGGCCAGACCGGCGGCGGGGCGGGTACCGACGATCCCGGCGGTGAGACGACCGACGGCGCCACCGCGGACCGGATCTACCGGCACCTGTACCGGTGGCTGGCGGGCCGGGGCCAGGGAGCGCAGGTCGTGCTCGCCGACAACGTACCGCCGCCGATCGCCGCCGGCGACGTGATCGTGCGCTTCTCCCGCCGCCCGGACCGCCCCCCGTACGGGCTGATCGACGACGACATCCTCTGACGCGTCCACTGTGGACGGGCCGGCCGGGCCTGCCGGTTCGGCGGACAGAACAGGCACCATCCTGGCAACATCGTAGGGGTGGCCGCCGTCATCGCGCTCGGTCTGCTGGCGGCGTTGCTGTTCGCCGGCTCGGCGGCCATGCAACAGCACGGGGTACGGCTCACCCAACCGCCGCCCACCGCCACACCGTGGCCCACCAAGCCACCGCACCCGGCGGGACTGGTGGCCGCGGTACCGGTGGTCAGGCTGGCCGGCCGGCTGGCCCGCAGCCGCTGGTGGCTGGCGGGTACCGCGGCCAACATCGCCGGTACCGGGGTGCAGGCGACCGCGCTGCATCTCGGCTCGGTCGCCGTGGTGCAGACGGTACTGGTGACTCAGCTGCTGTTCGCGCTGCCGCTGGGATCGCTGTGGAACCGGCACTGGCCGCGGGCCATCGACTGGCTGGCCAGCCTGGCGATCTGCGGCGGTCTGGCGCTGTTCTTCTCGGTACCCGGAGCCGCGCCCGGTGGTGGCACCGCCGACCGGTGGCGGTTGGTCCTCGCCGCAGGCAGCGCCGCCATCCTGGTGGCGCTGCTGCTGGCGATGGCGGCGCGCTCCGGACCTCTTGCCGGGGGCGGCCGTTTGGGCGTGGCCACCCGCGCCGCCATGGTGCACACGGCGCTGGTCGCGGTCGCGGCCGGCGTCTGCTTCGCAACCAGCGCCGTGTTCATCAAGGTGACCCTCGCCGACATCCTCCACATTGGACTGGTCGGGACCGCGACCGACTGGGTGGGGTACGGTCTGGCGGTCGCCGCCGTCTCCGGCTTCATCATCGACCAGGAGGCGTACGCGTCGGGGTCGCTGACCGCCGCCCTGGCGGGTACCACCATCACCGAGCCGGTCACCAGCTACCTGCTCACCGTGCTGGTCTTCCGCACCGGATTCCCGGAAAGCGGCCAGTCGCTCGCCGCGCTGCTGGGTGCCGCGGCACTGATCGCCACCGGTGTGGTGGGTCTGGCGCATTCGCCGTCGGTACGCCGGGCCACGGCCAGGGTCACCCAGCGCCGGTCACGCCGCCAGTCACCCAGCCGGTCGCTCGGCTAGGACCGGACCCATGCCTGGTTGGAACCGCCGTTGCAGGTCCACATCTCGACCTTGGTGCCGTTGGCGGTCGCGCCACTGGTGACGTCCAGGCACAGTCCAGATTGGACACCGGTGATGGTGCCGTTGCTGTTGATGTTCCACTGCTGGTTGGCGCCGCCGTTGCAGGTCCAGATCTCCACTTTCGCCCCGGCCGTGGTCGACTGGCCGGCGACATCGAGACACTTGTTGCCGTACACCAGCAGTTGCTTGGCCGAGTTGAGCGTCCAGGTCTGGTTGGCGCCACCGTTGCAGTCGAAGATCTGCAACTGGGTACCGTCCGTTGTGGACGAGTTGGGTACGTCAAGGCACCGGTTGGAGCCCACGCCCCGGATGATGGAGGTGCCGGTACCGCCGCCACCACCGGTACCGACCGCGCCGGTCGCCGTGTCCACCGTCCAGCTCGCCTGGCAGCTCATCGAGACCGTGGTGCCGCTGATGCTCAGCGGTTGCCACACGTACCGGGAGTCGCCGAGGTTGCTGGAGTTCCACCGGTCGCCGAGGAACAGGTAGCTGGTGGTGCTGCTGCCGGCGACCGGCAGGATCGCGGTGGTCTGCGAGTTGCAGGTGTTCGTACCCGATGGGGCGAAGCTGCGCCAGGAACTCCAGCCGCCGGCGATCGAGGTGGCCGTCGTGTACTGGTTGTCGTTTGTGGACCATCCGGTCAGGTGCGAGCCGAACAGGTAGTAGGTGCCACCGATCTTCAGCATCGCCGGCGCTTCGTACTGGTTGAGGGTGGCGACCAGCGCGGTGACGCTGAGGAAGTCCGCGGAGAGCTGGTAGATCTGCAGCTTCGTGTTGGTGCGGTCCTCGCTGATGAAGTATCCGGTGCCGCCGTCGAGGAACAGGTTGTCGTCCAGGCTGTCATGGCCAAGCGGCTTGAAGCTGCCCCGGTAGGTGTAGCTGCCACAGACGCTGCTGCTGGTCGCGACCCCGGCCTTGCGCTCGGAGTAGCTGCTGCTGTCGATGTGCATGTACATCACGTACAGGCCGGTGCTGGCGTTGAAGATTACGTGCGGGCGCTCGACCACCCGGTTGGGGCCCAGGTCGCCGCTGGCCTGTCGGGTCAGCACGTTGGCGACGAACGTCCAGTTCTTCAGGTCGGTGGAGGAGTAGCACCTGATGTTCTGGAACGGCGAGCCGTTGGTCTTGTCCTCGCCCAACCAGTAGTAGACGCCGCCGACCTTGGTGATACCCTCGCCGTGCGCCTGGATCCGGTTGCCGGCGGTGTCGTTCCACACCGTCCCGGGCGTGATGGTGACCGGTGCCGCGTAGGCCGGTTGGCCGGGCCCGGCGGCGATGAGTGTGGCCGCGAGAACGGCGCCGGCGGCCAGCGAAAGCACCCGCATCTTCATGGCGATCCCTTGATGGGTATCAATATCCAGGTGCGCGCCAATTTAGTCCTCCGGCCGCCGGGGCGTCAATCCACCGCTGTGGCCCGGCGCGCCGATCAGCCGATCGGGAACGGGGGTTGCCACCAGGGCGGCGTACCGTCCAGCTCGATCCGGTCCACCCACTTGACCCACCAGTAGCCGCGCCGGCCCGGGGCGACCAGGCGCAGCGGGTACCCGTTGCCGGGCAGCAGTGGCTGGTCCGCCACCCGGGTCGCCAGCAGCAGGCTGCCGATCTCCGCGACCGGGTACCGGATCCAGTAGCCGGTGACCGAGTGCACGTACAGGCTGCGGCTGCCGCGGTCCGCTGCGACCAGCGCGCCGACGGGGATGCCGGACCACTCGCGCTCGGCGTACCAGCCGGAGGTGCAGTCCAGCGTGGCCCGGACCCGGGTCTGGTCGGGCGGCAGGTCGCCGAGGGCGAACTCGCGCCGCCCGGCCGGGTCCACCACTGTCAATCGCCACCTATCAATATCGATGTACGGGATGGGATCGTCGATCCAGCTGGTGGCCGGCATCGCGGCCGGGTCGGCCAGTGGCACCGGATGCGACCCGGTGAACCGGCGGTGCCCGCCCGGCGCCCTGGTGACCCGCAGCGCAACCTCATCCAGCCCGTACCCGAGGGTGGCGAGACCGACCACGGCACCGGCCCGCAGTGCCGCGCGGCGGTCGACCACCGCGGCGCCGCGG
>JAFMQQ010000813.1 GCA_017354595.1 Micromonosporaceae bacterium | reverse complement strand
CCCCCGCCGGTGCCGCGGGCGTCGCGGCCGGAGCCGCGGGAGCAGTCATGCTGCCCGGAGCGGCCGTCGCCTCCCCCGTGTTGTGGACCCAGCCCAGTGGCAGTGGGGCACCAGACGTACACGGTGTGCACCTGCAGTTCGGCGCCGACGCCTCGCGCGAGGTCGTGGTCTCCTGGTTCACCCCGCAGTCGGTGGACCACCCGCGGGTGCTGCTCGGTACCCCCGGCGGGGAGTACGGGCGCACCGTCAACGCGGACACCGTCACCTACACCGACGCCGCCTCCGGCACCGAGGTCTTCATCCACCACGCCCGGCTGACCGGGCTGCACCCCGACACCGGATACGGGTACGCCGCCGTCCACGACGGCAGCACGCCGATCCCCGGCCTGTTCCAGACCGCGCCGCGCGGCCGGGCAGCCTTCACCTTCACCAGCTTCGGCGACCAGGGCACCCCGACGATGGGCAAGCAGACCACGCCGGCCAGCGCGACCAGCCCGATCTGGGTCAACGACAACCTCGGCTCGCCGGCTGCCGGTGACACCGTCGCCGGTATCGAGCGGATCTCGCCGCTGTTCCACCTCATGAACGGCGACCTGTCCTACGCCAACCTGGCCACCGACCGGGTCCGCACCTGGTCCGACTGGTTCATCAACAACAGCCGCTCCGCGCGGTTCCGGCCGTGGATGCCGGCCGCCGGCAACCACGAGAACGAGCTCGGCAACGGACCGATCGGGTACGGCGCCTACCAGTCGCTGTTCTCCCTGCCCTCCCCGGCCGGTGACGCCGAGACACGCAACCTGTGGTACTCCTTCACCGCCGGCTCGGTACGCGTCATCAGCCTGAACAACGACGACGTCTGCTACCAGGACGGCGGCAACTCCTACGTCCGCGGCTACTCCGGCGGCGCCCAGAAGGCCTTCCTGGAGCGGGAGCTCATCGCCGCCCGCGCCGACCGGGACATCGACTGGGTCGTCGTGGTGATGCACCAGGTGGTGATCTCCACCGCGAACAACTTCAACGGCGCCGACCGGGGCATCCGCGAGGAGTGGGTGCCACTCTTCGACAAGTACGGCGTGGACCTGGTCGTCTGCGGGCACGAGCACCACTATGAGCGCTCGCACCCGATCCGCGGCGCACAGGCCAACGACACGCTCACACCCGTACCGGTGAGCACCGGACTGTCCACAATAGACACAACCAAGGGCACGGTGCACATGGTGCTCGGCGGTGGCGGTACGTCGGCGCCGTCCAACGGGCTGTTCTTCGAGCCGGCCGCGTGCCGGGTCATCACGTCGGTCGGCCCGGCCGACCCGACCACCGGTAAGCGCCCGCCGGTCTACGTCCACGAGGACGCGCCGTGGTCGGCCGTGCGGGACAAGGCGCACGCGTACGGCTTCGCGGCCTTCACGGTGGATCCGGGTTCGCATCCCGGCGGTACCACCTCGATCGAGGTGACCTACTACGCGGTGACCGGTCCGTTCGGTGCGCTGACCCCGGTGGACAGCTTCACCCTTGTACGTCCGCGCAGCGACGGCCCGCACCACTGAGCTTTTACCGCGACCCCGCCCCGGCACGGCCAGCCCGGGGCGGGGTACCGCCCTGCTCGGCCCTTTGCTCTGCTTACAGATACGCAACGCCAAAAGGATGAGGTGGCGGATCCGCCAAACGGTGTTGCGCCGAAGTGAGCAGAGCAAAGGAGCGGGCCAGGGTGTACCCGACCCAGGCGCTACTCTCGGCACGATCGTGGCTACCGCCGTGCGTGCCTTCCGTGTCCAGCTCCACCTGACCGGCGATCTTCGGCCGGGGCAGCAGCCGGGCGAGGGCGTCGCGCCGGATCTCAGCCGAGGCGGTCAGTCACGCCAGACGCCGGTACCAGGATCGGGGTCGCTCGGGCGGCACTCCCCTCACAACGTACCGCCGTCGAACCGCGGTACGGGCACACGGCGTGAGTGCTCGGGAGGTCACGTCAGACATCGTGCCTGGGCCCGTCAAGAGCGTACGCGGCGAGGGCGGTCCACAGTGGACGTTATTGGGGGGCGAGGAACTCCAGGCGGTTGCCGTGCGGGTCGTCGGTGTAGAAGCGGCGCAGGCCTGGCAGCTCCGCCTGGTCCGGCCAGCGCACCGGGTACCCGGCCGTGGCCAGCCGCTGCGCCAGCTCATTGAGTGA
>JAFMQQ010000193.1 GCA_017354595.1 Micromonosporaceae bacterium | reverse complement strand
GCCACGCGTCCCGGAACGCCTCGGCCACGCCCGCATCGGCGGCGTGCTGCCCCGCCCCGGCCAGCCCGGCGACACAACCGGCCACGGTGCCCGGGTCGGTACCGGACAGCGCCGCTGCGACCGCCGCCACGATCCGGTCCACCGAGGTACGCACGCCGTTCGCGGCCGGGTTGGCGCCTTCGCATCGACCGGAGCCGATCCGCCGGCCGGTGGTCGTGGCGAGCAACGCCCGGGTCGACGTACCGCCGATGTCCAGGCCGAGAACCAGGCGCTCCGGCGCAACGGACATCGGCTGTGGCTTCCGTGTGGCTGACCTTGGGATGGTGTGGATTCTATGCCTGGGTCAGCCGTGCGTGTACAGCCGAATCGAGCCCGGGTTCGACGCTGCGCGCGGCCAGCCACGCGGCGGCCCCGGCGCAACACCCCGCCAGCAACGGCTGCGCACCGCGGTGGTACGCCAGCCGCCGCCGTACCTCGCTGCCGATCGGGCCATCCGGGTGCAGCAGCGACCCGGCGAGCACCAGCGGATCCTCCGCATCGTCCGCACCCCGGCCATCCGCGCCGGCCAGCGCCGTGGCCGAGTCGACCAGCAGGTCCACCGCCCGGTCCACGATCCGCTGCGCCACCCGGTCGCCCGCCTCGGCGGCCGCCGGTACCAGCGGGGCGAGGCCGGCCAGCGCGATCGGCGGGCCGTCGTACACGGTGTCGCGCAGCAGCTCCCGCTGTTCGGCCGGGTCGGACGGGAGTTCCTGGTCGCCGGTGAGCGTGGCGAGTACGGCCGGGGTGAGCAGGGTCGGCTCGCCCCGGTGGTCGAGTTGGGCGAAGACCGCGCGGACCGCCTGCCGGCCGAGCCAGAAGCCCGAACCGTCGTCGCCGACCAACCAGCCGTTGCCATCCACCCGGTCGCGCACCTGTTCGTCCTGTACCCGGGCGGCGATCGTGCCGATCCCGGCGATCAGCACGCAGCCGCGCGGCCGGGGGGTACCCGCGGTGAAGGCGGTCACCGCGTCGGCGACCACCCGCACCGGGCAACCCAGCCCGACCGACTCCCACACCTGGGCCAGCGGCCCGACCGTGGCCCCGCGGCTGTACCGGAGCACTCCGGCCGCGCCGACCACCAGGCACCGCACCCGCTCCGGCGGTACCCCCGCAAGTGCCTGGCACACCGCGGAGCGCAGGTGTTCGACGACCCGCTCCACCGGCAGCGCCGCCGCGTTCGCCGATCCGGAGCGGCCCTGGCCGACCACCTCGCCGCCGGCCGTGGCGCAGACCGCCTCGACCAGCCCGGTACCGGCGTCGACCCCCAGCACCAGCCACTCGGCGTCGGGCATCGCACCTCCAAGCGCAGCTGGTCCGGGTTCCCGCTGATCGGACGATAGTTCAGCAGCCGGCCGGTGGGGAACCGCCAGGCCGATACCGGATCCGCCGGCAGTCCGGGCCGGGGCGTGCCGTTCCCCGGGGCGCGCAGCTGACGCGCATGCCCTGCCGGGGCGCGCAGCGGATACGCTTGCGCCCGATGAAGGAGGACCTGCTCGCCGCGCCGCTGCCCGAGGAGCGTCGGCTGCAGATAGCTGCCCAGTTGCGCCGGGACGCCCGGGTGCGGGTGGAGGATCTGGCGCAGCGGTTCGCGGTCTCCGGCGAGACGATCCGGCGGGACCTGCAGGTGCTCGAGGAGCGCGGGCTGCTGCGCCGGGTGTACGGCGGCGCGGTGGTCCAGCCGAGCCGGGGCTGGCACCCCGGCGAGCAACGCGCCGCGGGTGGCGGGGACGACGGCGGGCCCGATGCGGAGCGGGCGATCGCCGCGCTCGCCGCGACCATGGTCGAGCCGGCGGACACGCTGATTCTGGACCTCGACGAGACGGTCGCGGCGGTGGCCCGGGCGCTGCCGGCGACCTTCGCCGGGCGGGCGCTGTGCTGCTCGCTGCCGACCGCGGCGGAACTGGCCGGGCGCTCCGGTGTCGAGGTACACCTCGCCGGCGGTCAGGTGCGCCCGGACGACCTGGCCTGCACCGGGGTCAGCGCGGAACGGTTCCTGGAGCAGTTCTTCGCCGACCGGGCGTTCATCGGGGCCAGCGGTGTGCACCACGCCGCCGGGGTCACCGCCGACCGGCTCGACGAGATCCCGTTGCGGCAGGCGATCCTGCGCCAGGCCGGGGAGGTGTACGTGCTCGCCGCGCCGGTGAAGCTGGGCAGCATCGCGGTCGGCCGGGTGGCGGCGCTGAGCGCGGTCACCGCGGTCATCACCGGCCCGGGCGCGGATCCGGGCGCGGTACGCCTGCTGGAACAGGCGGGCGTGCGGGTCATGCTGGCTCCCCCGCTCGACCTGCCCGAGTAACCGGCCCGCGGTAGCGAGGGCCCGGGCAGCGAGGGCCAGACTCGGGGCTGTTCATCTCCACCGATGGCTGCAAGAATCAACGGAACCCTCGGAGGAGTCAACATGAGTGTCCATCGACGTACCTTGCTCAAGGGCCTCGCCATCGGCGCCGCCGGCGTGATCGCCGGACCGGAGCTGGCATCCGCCGCGACCGCGAAGCCATCCGACCCCGAGCGCGACATCGCCTTCCGCTCATGGAGCGGCAGCGGCCTGGCCGACGGCACCGGCGACGGAACGAGCCTGCTCACCGGCGCGCTCACCATCGCGGCACCGGTCGGCACCATCAGCTACACCGACCCGTTCAAGGGCGGCACCCTCGACTACGAGTACGCCACCTGGACCTCGCCGTGGACCGCGGTGGGATTCACCCTCACCCAGGCGGTCGCCTCGTGGAACGCCGACACCCCCGGCGGCACCTGGGTGCAGACCGAGCTGCGCGGTGTCACGCCCGGCGGCAACACCACCAAGTGGTACGTGATGGGGCGCTGGGCCGCGGACGACGCGCTGTTCACCCGCACCTCGGTGGGTGGCCAGGCGGACGCCGACGGCACCGTGGACATCGATACCTTCGTGGCCGCCACCGGCACCGGGCTGGACTCCTGGCAGCTGCGGCTGACGCTGTACCGGCCGGCCGGGCAGAGCATCACCCCGGCGGTACGGTCGATCGGCGCGATGTCCTCCCGGCTGCCCGACCCGGGCAAGTACCCGAACAGCACGCCGCAGGCCGCGCAGGGCGTTGTGCTGCCGGTGCCGCAGTACTCCCAGGACATCCACAGTGGACAGTACCCGGAGTTCGACAACGGCGGCGAGGCGTGGTGCAGCCCGACCTCCACCTCGATGATCCTCGGTTACTGGGGCACCGGCCCCACCCCGGCCGACTACGCCTGGGTGAACCCGTCCTACGCCGACCCGTGGGTCGACTACGCCGCCCGCAACACCTTCGACTACCACTACACCGGCTGCGGCAACTGGCCGTTCAACACCGCCTACGCGGCCCGGTTCGGCCTGTCCTGCTTCGTCACCCGGATGCGTTCGTTCAACGAGGTTGAGCTGTTCATCGAGGCCGGCATCCCGGTCGTGCTCTCCTGCGCCTTCAAGAAGAACCAGATCCCCGGCGCGACCTACAGCACCAACGGCCACCTGCTGATCATCTCCGGCTTCACCGCCGACGGCGATGCGGTGATGAACGACCCGGCCGCGCCGGACGACGCCGGGGTGCGCAAGGTCTTCGGCCGGGCCGAGTTCGAGAGCGCCTGGCGCAACAGCAGCGGCGGCACGGTGTACATCATCCACCCGGCGAGCGTTGCGCTGCCCGCTCCCCCGGTCGGACAGGCGAACTGGTAATCGCCGGGCGGGCGCAGGCTCAGCCGGGACCGTCGAGCTCTACCGCGAGGCCCATCGCCTCGCGGTAGAGTTCCGCCTCGGCGCGCAGTGACGCCGCGACGCTCTCCCGCTTGCGGAAGCCGTGCCCCTCGCCCTCGAAGACCAGGTACCGGTACCAGAGCCCGCGGGCGCGGACCGCGTCCACGATCCGCTGCGCCTGGTCCGGCTTGCAGATGAAGTCGTCGGCACCCTGCAGCATCACCAGCGGCGCCCGGATGTTGTCCACTTTGGACAGCGGCGAGACCTGCTCGTAGCGCTCCCGGTCGGCGGGCCACTCGCCGATCAGGCCGCGCAGGTACTGCGACTCGAAGTCGTGGGTGGTCGCGCTGTTCCAGTCGGTCGGGTCGGAGATCGGGTAGTAGACCGCGCCCGCGCAGAAGGTGTCGGTGGAGGCGAGGCAGGCAAGCGACGTCCAGCCACCGGCCGATCCGCCCCGTATCGCGGTCCGCTCCGGGTCGGCCAGTCCCTGCGCGGCCAGGTCCCGCGCCACCGCGATCGAGTCCTCCACGTCGACGATCCCCCAGTTGTGCCGCAGCCGTTCCCGGTACTCGCGGCCGTACCCGGTGGAGCCGCCGTAGTCGACGCTGGCCACCGCGAAGCCGCGGCTGCAGAACAGCGCGAACTCCAGGTCGGGGCTGGCGTCCGTACCGCTGGTCGGTCCACCGTGGACATGCACCAGCAGCGGGGGTACCTCACCGGCCGGCCCGGTCGCCTCCGGGTTCGTCGGCGGGTGGTAGACGTAGTGCACCTCGCGGCCACCGGTACCGGTGGCGGTACGCCGCTGCGCGACCGGGATCCACGGTCGCAGTTCCTCGTGCGCCGGGGTGGTGAGGGCGACCGGCGCAGCACCGGTCGGGACCAGCAGGACGGTCCACTCCCGGTCCTCCGCGGCGGCCGTGGCGACCACCGCGCCGGTGCCGCCGGCCAGATCCGGGCCGAACCGGGTCCACCCGGTGGCCAGATCGTGCAGTTCGCCGGTCTCCGGGTCCCACCGGGCCAGCCGCTGCGCGCCGACGCCGTGCCGCAGCACCACACCCGCCCCGGTGACCGCGAACCAGGTCGCCCCGACCCTCCACAGTGGACCCGCGCACTCGCGCGCCATCGGCAGTACGCACTCGGCGCTGGTGCGATCGCGATCCAGCTCGACCCGGTGCAGGTTCCACCAGCCGTCCGGGTCGGCCATGGCGTACAGCGTCCCGGGCCCGGCCCACTCGGCCTGCGGTACCGACACCCCGTCGCCGCCCAGTACCCGCCGCGCGCCGGTGGCCACCCCGTCCGAAAGCTCCGCCACCATCAGCTCGGTGGCATCCCACGGCATCTGCGGGTGGTCCCAGCCGATCCAGGCCAGGGCAGCGCCGTCGGGGCTGACCCGTACCCCGGAGAGGAAGTGGTGCGAGGTGGCGACCACCCGGATCGCGGCCGGATCCGCGGCGGCGCTGCCGTCCAGCGGCACCGCCACGATCTGCCGGCTGACCCGCGGACCCGGCTGCGTCACCTCGCGCACGCACCACACCTCCGCCCCGCCCGGCCCGAGTACCGGGTCGCCGTAGCAGGTCGCGGTCGCCTCCGGGTCGGGCGGAGTGAGCGGGGTCGGCTGGCCGGCCGGGCCGGCGGCCGGATCCGCCCGGTACAGCCGCTGGTCGCCGTGGTTGACGAAGACGAGCAGGCCGGTGGTGGCCAGGTACGGGCGGCCACCGTACCCGATGATCCGGGAGCGTACCGACCAGCCGGCGCCGAGCACCTCGGTCGCGGCCGGGCCGCCGGGGCGCCGGCGGCACAGCCGCACCGTGGCGGTCGCCCGGTCCGGCGCGCACCACCAGACTTCCCTGCCCGACGCCTGACCATCCACAATGGACGGCCAGGTGTAGTCGTCGGAGACATCGGCCACCAGGTCCACTCCGATCGGGGAGGGCCACTGCCCGTACGGCAAGACTCTTGACGCAACCATGCGGCGAGGATACAGATGCAACGGTGAAGGTACTGATTTCCGCGGACATGGAGGGCGCCACCGGCGTCACCTTTCCCGACGACTGCGAGCCCGGACATCCACGCTGGGAGTACTGCCGGGGGTTGTTCACCGGCGACGTCAACGCGGCAGTGGCCGGCTTCGCCACCGCCGGAGCGGACGAGATCCTGGTCAACGAGGCCCACGCCGACCAGCGCAACCTGCTGCTCGACCGGCTCGACGAGCGGGCCACGCTGCTGATCGGCAACCACAAGCCGCTGGGCATGATGGAGGGCATCGACCGCTCACCGGACGCGGTGGCCTTCATCGGGTACCACGCCGGCGCCGGCGAGATGGGCGTGCTGGCGCACACCTACCTGCCGAACACCATCACCTCGGTCCGGATCAACGGCGCGCCCGCCTCGGAGGGGCGGATGAACGCGCTGCTCGCCGCCGAGTACGGCGTGCCGGTGGTGCTGGTCACCGGCGACGACAGGGCGTGTGCGGACGCGGCTGGGTACGCGCCGGCGGCGGTACGGGTCGCGGTGAAGACCTGCGTCGACCGGTACTCGGCGATCTGCCTGCCGCCGGTGGCGAGCGCGGCCCGGATCACCGAGGGCGCC
>JAFMQQ010000812.1 GCA_017354595.1 Micromonosporaceae bacterium | reverse complement strand
GCCAGCGTGCCTCGGAGGCGGCCCGCAACCGGAGCAGGCCGAGCGTCCGGCGAACGACCGCACCGTTGAGGCGGGAGATGTTCATCGCCTCGACCTCGGCCTGGATGTCGGCGGGTGTCGACTCGTGGCTCATGTCATGGATGATCGCGGTGCGGCCGGGGCGCAGCACGCGGTACATCTCGTCGAGTGCCAGTACCGGCTTGCCGAAGTTCTTGAACGCCGCCTGGCACACCGTCAGGTCGAACGAGGCGTCGGGGAACGGCAGGCTCTCCGCGTCGCCCTGGCGGAAGCTCACCTCGACGTTCTGTTCGCGGGCGTACCCGGTGGCGATCTGGACGAAGGTGTGGCTGAGATCGACGCCGGTCACGTGGAAGCGACCGAGCCGCGCCAGCTCAACGCTGAGGTGGCCGGGACCCGGCGCGATCTCAAGGATCTGGGCGCCGTCCGGCAGCCCGCGGGTCACCTCGCGGGCCTGTTCGCGGTACCTGCGCAGCTCGCTCTCCGAGCCGCGCTGCTTCGCATACCAGCGTGCGGTGAACCCCTCCATGCGAGGCAGGCGCCGCCGGCTTGTCTGCTGCACTGTCATGCTTGTCGGCTGCATTGTCATGCTTGGCTGCTTCATTGTCATGGCGCGACTATATCGCGATACATCGCGTCTGCTCAAGCATTATCGAGCCCGGCGACATCCTGGGCGAGCTCCACTGCCGCATCGATGCCATCGGCCACCAGCACGTGAAGCTGGCGTCCGGTCACGCCCGGCCGCAGGTCCACGCAGTGGTCGCCGACGACGCCGAGCGTGCCGTCGTCGTGCTGGTACACGTACGCGGTCGGGATCAACCGGTCCCGGTTCCACGAGTTGCAGAACTCGTACAGCGCGGCTTCGCGCTGGGACGGGAAGCGTCGCTCGGTCAGGGACCGGGCCTGCAGGATGTGGCCCTCGCCGCCGGTCGGGTAGAACCAGATGGTCGTCTTCTCCCACCGGCCGCCGACCGAACCGTCATCGTCCACCCGGTACGAGTCGCCGCGTTCGTTCAGCACGGCGACGATCGCCTGCGAGGTGAGCGGGGCGAGCACGTCCTGGACGCCCGCCTCGGGTGGCGCGGCCGCGGCCGTGGTACCGGCCGGCTGGTACGGCGGCAGCTGCACCGACTCGACCACCGGACGTTCGTTCAGGTACTGCTCCACCCGCCGCGACTGGGCGTCGGTACCGTTGCGGGCGTCGAACCGGCGTGCCATCTGCCGGGCCTGGTCGGTCATCACCGCGAGCAGCTGCTCCGCGGTGAGGTCCGCGGCCGGCCGGTCCCTCCACACTGGACGGTGTACGGTCTGCGCACCCCGGCCGGTCTCCACCATCCGCCTGGCCACCAGCGCGGCCGCGGCACTGAACTGCATCGCCGATATCTCCGTGTCCGGCCGGTCCAGCCCGCCCAGGTGTTCGGCGAGGATCTCCCAGCCGCGCTCCTGGTTGCCGGAGAGTACGCAGAACCGCAGGTGGTCGGAGAGGTACTCGAACGAGCCGGGGTCGTACCGGTGCCGGCGGTAGGAGCGGACATGCGCCGCCGCAGCCTGGGCATGCTGGCCGGTACGCAGCAGTGGCTCCATCGCCGCGCACAGTGCCCGCTCCGGTTGTGCGGCACAGCCCACCGTCCCGGCGATGACCGGGGCGAGTACCTCGACCGCCTCCTGGTAGCGACCGCGCCAGGTCATCATGTTGGCCCAGCGGGTCGGTTCGCACGCCGCGCAGTCACTGTTCTCGTCCCGCCGCGCGGCGCGCCACAACCGGTACCACTTCTCCACCGCGGCCTCGTCGCCGAGGTGGATGGCGATCCGGCAACGGAGGTTGTACACGGCGCTGAGGCTGTGCCCGCCCTCGCGGTACCGGCGCTCCATGTCGTCCAGCGTGGCCATGGTTTTCGCGAGCTCCACCCGCGAGTAGTCGCACAAGGTGATCACCGCGTCCTTGTGGTACCAGCGCAGCCACTCGGCGTCGTCCTTGTCGAACAGCTCCGGCCGCCGGTCGAAGGTGGCCAGGCACCAGGCGAAGGCGGGCACCAGGCGCCACTGGTCGTGGTGGTTGCGGTAGATCTGGATCAGCGCGATCCGCAGGTCGTACGACAACCGGGTCTCGCCGGCCGCGTCGGCGCGGGCGAGCAACCGCTCCAGCTCGGCGA
>JAFMQQ010000811.1 GCA_017354595.1 Micromonosporaceae bacterium | reverse complement strand
GCCACCCACGTGGTCGCCAACGCCAACCCGGTGCAGAACGTGGCGTCCAACGCAGTGGTCAACACGCTGCACTACACCCGGCAGGGCTTCTTCTTCATCAGCGCGCTGGTGCTGGTACACAGCGTGCGACACAGGGCTGGTCTGGGCGCGCCCTCCCGGGGCGCGCTGGGACGGGCCAGCCAGATGCGCCGGCGGGTCAGCGTGCTGGGCGTGCCGTACCTCGTGTGGAGCACCTTCTACGCCGTACTCGGGCTGATCACTGCCTACTCCCTGTGGGCGGCCAAGCGCCTACCGTGGACCTGGTTCGTCGGGCTGGTCCAGGGCACCGACGGGTACCACATGTACTTCCTGCTGGTCAGCGTCGAGTTCGCGGTGGTCTTCCCGCTGTTCATGTGGCTGCTGAACGCGACCCGGGGGCACCACGCCGCGCTGCTGGTCGTCTCCGGGAGCCTGGAGCTGGCGACGATGGCGGTGTTCCACTACTGGTACCAGCCGGACGGCTGGTGGCGCGCGCTGGCCGGCGAGTCGAGCCTGACCGCGTACCAGTTCTGGGTGCTCCTCGGCGGAGTCGCCGCGCTGCACCTGGACCGGATGCACCGCTTTCTGGTGGCGCACCGGTTGCTGGTCGGCGGCGCCTTCGGCGCGGTGCTGCTCGCGGTCACCGCCTGGTACTTCGCCGGCGTCGCGGCCGGTGCCGAACCGGAGTTCGCCGGGCGTTCGCTGCAGCCGGTGACGGTACCGCTGGCGCTGGCCGCGATCGGCGCCATCTACCTCGTCTCGGTCTGGATCGCCGGCTGGGTGGAGCGCGGGAACGGGCAGGGGCGCGACCGGCCACGCCGGATGCTGGTGGTCGGCACCTACCTGTCGTTCGGCATCTTCCTCAGCCACCCGGCGATCCTCACCGGACTGCTGATCCTGCAGCGCCGGTTGCCCGGTGGCCAGGCCTGGCACCCGGTGCTCGCGACCACCCTGATCGGCCTGCTCGACCTCGTGCTCTCGGTCGCGGTCGCGCTGGCGCTCAGCAGAACGCCATGGAGCAAGGCGTTGATCGGGCGCCCGCCGCTAGGACGTACGGCCGCACGTTGAGCCCGGCGGCCCAGTGCCGTCCGGCCGGTCCCACGCCGTGCCGCCGGGCGCGTGCCGGTTCATCCAGCCCGATGTCCCACAGTGCGGTCGCCACCTCGGCACTCCCGGGCCGCAGTGCCGGCCGCTTCTCCATGCACGCCCGGCAGATCTCGGCCAACGACCGCGGCATCCCGGCAACCGGCAGCACCGGGGTCGCCGCCGGCCGGCCCGGCCGGTGTGCGGGACCGGCGGTGAGCATCCGGTAGAGCAGCACGCCGAGTCCGTAGACGTCCTCGGCCGGGTGCAGGCTTCCCCGGACCGGATCCACGATGGTCGCCTCGCCGAAGTCGATGAGCTTCGGACCGGAGCCGGTCATCATGATGTTCTCCGGCCTCAGATCACGGTGTACCACCCCGTGCCGGTGCGCCAGCGCCAGCGCGTCGGCGACGGTACCGGCGACCCGTACCGCTTCGGGCCAGGGCAGCGGGCCGGTGGCCAGCCGGCTGGCAAGCGGCGTACCGGCGAGCAGTTCCATCGAGACGTACGGCACCACCGTGCGGTCGGGCAGCCGCGTCTCGCCGAAGTCGTAGACACGCGGCACGCTCGGGCCGCGGAGGCGGTCGGTGATCAGCGCTTCGCGGTACACCCGTTCCCGGACGCCCGGCCGGTCGGCCAACCCGGCCGTCAGCATCTTCAATGCGATGCACATCCCGCACAGCGTGTCGATGGCCCGATAGACCACGCAGAGGCCGCCGTAACCGATGGGGTCTATCAGGACGTACCGCCGCCCGATGGCGGTACCCATCCAAAAGACCGCACCGCGCCACTGTGTCGTACCCGCGGCACTGGGGCAAGAGGTTGGCCCGCGCTACCGTGCGGTCGCTATCCTCAACAGCCGTGAGCCCTCCCCGCTCCTCCCTGACGCCTTACGTCGTGTCCACCCTGGGCGCCATCCTCGTGGTCGCTGCGCTCGTCTCCAGTGCCCTTATCTACCAAGCACTTCATCGCCCGTTGCACCCGGCGGCGGGGCCGGGTGCACCCTCGGCTGCGTCATCGATCTCGCCGGCCGCGGTCGCGCTGTCGGGCGGCCCGCAGGCGGGCCTGGCCG
>JAFMQQ010000027.1 GCA_017354595.1 Micromonosporaceae bacterium | reverse complement strand
AACACGTTGGTACGCCACGAGATGGTGACCCGGGAGCCGTACGAGAGCCGACCCGTGCGGTACCGGTACCGGCTGGCCGAGGCGGGCGTCGACTTCCTGCCCGTGCTGCTGTCGCTGATGCGCTGGGGCGACACGTGGGCCAGCGAGGACGATGGTGCACCGGTCACCATCGTGCATCGTGAGTGTGGCCAGGAGACGCACGCGTTGATGGTCTGCGCGGCGTGCAAGCGTCCGCTGCAGGCCAGTGAGGTGGCGGCCCGCAGCGGGCCGGGCGCGCGCAAGGGTCCGGGTGCCTACCTGCTGCCCGGCTGGCTGACCGCACCCGGACGCCCGGAACTGCAGCGCACCGCCCCGCCGCCGCGGGTCACCTCCGCCGGCCGGTACCAGTGAGCGCGCCGCGCCGGCGCTTCAGATCCAGGCGTTCGGATCAGCGGCCAGCTTGCGTACCCGCTCGGGCAACTCGCCGGCGGCCACGTCGCCGAGCGTGACCAGCTCCAGGATCTCCCGTTCGCTGGCCCGCAGCGCGATCCAGACGTCCTGCAGTGACGTGGCGGCCCCCTGGTAACCCAGGTCCTCCGGGCGCTGACCGCGGACATTCGCCAGCGGCCCGTCGATCACCCGGATCACGTCGGCGAGCGAGATCTCGCCGGCCGGGCGGGCCAGCCAGTAGCCACCCTCCGGCCCGCGCTGCGCATTGACCACGCCACCGCGACGCAGCTGCAGCAGGATGCTCTCCAGGAACTTCGGCGGGATCGCCTGCGCCTTGGCGAGCTGGTCGGCGGTCACCGGATGCGCCGCCCCGGCGCCGGTGGCGGCGAGTTCAACCACGGCGCGCAACGCGTAGTCCACCCGGGCGGAGAGTCGCACCTGCCGATTATGTACCCGAGCTGTCCGGCCGGAAGGCTCGGGTTCCCCGCGTCCGCACGGCTCCTGCCGGGCGCCATTGAGTCCAATGAGGACAGTGCCGGTCGCTGGCTTCGCCGGCGGCCGGAGCCGGGGCCACCCAACCCGGTTCAGGTCGCGCCGGTTCAGGTCGCGCGGTGCGATGCGCCGCCCGGCAGCAGGTCGATCAGCTGCCCAGCGTCCCGCCCGGCCGGCCCGCGCGGAGTGAGTACCCATTCCGTCAAGCGTGCCCACCAACCCGGCGCAGCAGCCCCTCCTGCACCACGGTCGCGATGTGCCGGCCG
The DNA here is from genome assembly GCA_017354595.1 of Micromonosporaceae bacterium. Classification (GTDB taxonomy): domain Bacteria; phylum Actinomycetota; class Actinomycetes; order Mycobacteriales; family Micromonosporaceae; genus DATEJJ01. Next base: position 13,664 of record JAFMQQ010000027.1, on the reverse strand, counting down.
TCGGCGGTGAACATCCGCCCGGTTGCCAGACCGCGGCCGCCCGAAGCCGAAGGGCTGTAGCAGTCGTACAGGAACCACTCGTCCGCACGGAACGGCCGGTGCAGCCACAGCGCGTGGTCCAGGCTCACCCCAGCGAAGCCGCCCGGCCCCCATACCTCGCCGTGCTGGGCGAGCACGGAGTCGAGCAGGGTCAGGTCGGAGGCGTACGCCAGCGCGCAGGCGTGCAACAACGGATCGTCGGGCAGCTTGCCACCCATCCGCATCCACACCAGCTGCCACTCGCGCGCCGGCCGGTCGCCGGGTGCCACGAAGCCGGGTTCGGTCACGTACCGGACCTCGATCGGGCGCTGTACCCGATTCCACTGCTCGAGCCGCTCCGGGTACCGGGCCAGCCGCTGCGCCATCGTCGGTACCTCTTCGGGCGGGGGTACCGGTACCGGCGCCGGTGCCTGGTGGTCCAGTCCCTGCTCGGGCCGGTGGAACGAGGCCGACATGAAGAAGATCGGCAGGTCGTGCTGGTACGCCACGCTACGGCGGACCGAGAACGAGCGGCCGTCCCGGATGTTCTCCACCCGGTAGGTGATCGGCACGGAAGGATCGCCGGGGCGGACGAAGTAGCCGTGCAGCGAGTGCACTAAGCGCTCCGGGGCCACCGTCCGGCCGGCGGCGACCAGCGCCTGGCCGGCGACCTGGCCGCCGAAGATGCGCTGCGAACCGTTCTGCGGCGAGTCTCCGCGGAACACCCCGGCGCCGAGGTCGGTGAGGTCGAGCAGGTCCAGCAGCTGGTCAACGGCGGCCTGGCCGGAGGGTTCCGGCCCGGCCGAGGCACTCTCCGCCGCCGAGGCCCCAGCCGGCCCGGCCGAGGCACCCCCCGCCGAGGCCCCGGTAGGCCCGGCCGGCGACGGCGCCGTCAACCGACCTCCTGCAACGAACCCAACCGGTGCACCCGCAGCGTGTTGGTCGAGCCCGGGCGCCCCGGCGGGCTACCGGCGACGATCACCACGTAGTCGCCGAGCTCCGCCGTGCCTGCCTCGGCGAGGGTCCTGTCCACCTGCCGAAACATATCGTCCGTGTGTTGCACCATCGGCACCAGGTGGGTCTGCACCCCCCAGGAGAGCGCCAGTTGGTTGCGTACCGCGTTCTCCGGCGTGCAGGCGATCAGCGGCAGCGGGCAGTGCAACCGGGCCAGCCGGCGCATCGTGTCCCCGGTCTGGGTGAAGGCGACCAGCGCCTTGGCATCGATGGCGGTGGCGATGCTGGAAGCGGCCACCGTGATCGCGCCACCCCGGGTCCGCGGATCGTGCTGCAGCCTGGGTACCCGGATGGAGCCGCTCTCGGTCGTTTCGATGATCTTCGCCATGGTCTTGACCGTGACCGCCGGATACCTGCCGACGCTGGTCTCGCCGGAGAGCATCAGCGCATCCGCGCCATCCAGCACCGCATTGGCAACGTCCGACACCTCGGCCCTGGTCGGCCGGGCATTGTCCATCATGGAGTCCAGCATCTGGGTCGCGACGATCACCGGCTTGGCCAGTTCCCGGCACAGCTGCACGGCCCGCTTCTGCACCAGCGGTACCTCGTCCAGCGGCATCTCCACACCGAGGTCGCCGCGGGCCACCATGACCGCGTCGAAGGCGAGCACGATCGCCTCCAGCGCGGCGACCGCCTCCGGCTTCTCGATCTTCGCGATCACCGGCCGGCGTACCCCAACCTCCGCCATCACGTCCCGGACCCGGGTGATGTCGTCCGCGGAGCGCACGAACGACAGCGCCACCAGGTCGACGCCGAGTGCCAGCGCGAAGCGCAGGTCGTCACCGTCCTTTTCGGATAGTGCGGGTACGGTCACCGCCACATTCGGCAGCGACACTCCTTTGTGGTCGGAGACCGTACCGCCCTCCACCACCCGTACCCGGATGTCCTTGCCGTCAACCACATCCCGCACCTCGACCACCACCCGGCCATCGTCGATCAGCAGCCGGTCGCCGGGCTTCACCTCGCCGGGTAGGTCGCAGTAGGTGCAGGAGATCCGGTCGTGGGTACCCGGAACGTCCTCGCTGGTGATCGTCACGATCTCGCCGGCCCGCCACTCGACCGGCCCGTCCCGGAACACGCCGAGCCGGATCTTCGGCCCCTGCAGGTCGGCGAGGATGCCGACGGCCCGCCCGGTCGCCTCCGCCGCCTCTCGTACCATCCGGAAGGCCTTCTCGTGGTCACCGTGGGTGCCGTGGCTGAAGTTCAGCCGGGCCACATCCATCCCGGCGTCGACCAACGCCCGGATCCGCTCCGGTGTGGCGGTCGCCGGGCCGAGGGTACAGACGATCTTCGCGCGCCTGGTCACCCACCCAGGCTAGTGCCTGCCGGTTACCGCTCCGCGAACCCCCGATGGCAACCGGTACCGGCCGGCCGGCGTTTCTAGCAAGCGTGAAGGTCGACCCGAGCTTCGAGGCGTTCGTCGAGGCCCGCTCCGCCGGACTGCTCCGGCTGGCGTACCTGCTGACCGGCGACCGTGGCCACGCCGAGGACATGTTGCAGACGGCGCTGCTGCGCGCAGCGCGGCACTGGCCGAAGGCGCGCGCGGCGCCCGACGCGTACCTGCGCCGGACTCTGGTCAACCTGTCCCAGGACCGGCTGCGCCGGATGTTCCGCCGGCCACGCGAGGCACCGCTGCCACCGGAACCGGAAAGCTTGCCGGCGGGCGATCCGGGATTCGAGCGAGTCACCGACCGCCGAGTGGTGGTCGCGGCGCTTGCTCAGCTGCCGATCCGGCAGCGGCAGGTGGTGGTGCTGCGCTTCTTCGAGGACCTCTCGGTGGAGCAGACCGCCGGGCTGCTCGACTGTTCCACCGGGACGGTCAAGTCGTACACGTCCCGGGCCCTTTCCCGCCTCCGCCAGCTGCTCGCCGCGGAGGCCTCCGTTACGGAGGTACCAGATGCTCACCGATGACCAGTTCGCCGCCCGACTCACCGCACTGATGAACGAGGAGACCGCCGACGTGGGGCCGGTGCCGGGCATGTCCGAGACGCTGCGCCGCCGCCGGCAGCGCCAGGCTTGGCGGGTACGGATCGCGGTGGCCGTACCGGTCGCGGCGACCCTGGTCGCCACGGCGCTGGTAACCACCGCCGGACCGGGCGGTCGGGCGGCCCCGGCAGCGGTCGGGTCGCACGGGTCCAACCCGCGCGATGTTGCCTATGTCAGCGCCCGCACTCAGGCGGCCCTGGCCAACATCGATCGCTACGTTGCCCGGGTCGAGAACCGGAACACCGCCGGGGACCTGCTCGGCTGGACCTGGTACGACAACCAGACCGGCCGGTCCCGGTCCGACCTCTACCTCGACGGCAGACACGTTGAATCACGGCTCATCTCCGGCGTGAACACCGACCGCCCGACGGCGCTGTTGGTGGACTATCGCGACCGGACCTGGACGATATCGACGGTGCTGAAAGCACTCTGCGCGCACAACTGCTTCGGCGCACCCCAGGACCCGACCGAGATCCGTGCTGCGATGGCCTCTGGCTCGCTCGCCCTGATCGGCGAGGAACCGGTGCGCGGGCACGAGACGCTGCACCTGCGCGTCACCGGCCTGCCCAAGGTGATAGCCATGGATCTGTTTGTCGACCCGCATACGTACCTGCCGGTCCGGCTCATCGCCGGCGGCCCAACAACCACGATCTCCGACTACACCTGGCTGCCGCGTACGCCCCGGAACCTGGCCGTCCTCGATCTGCGGCCGCCGCCCGGCTTCACCCGCACCCGGTAGTACCCGCGTCCGCTATCGGTCCTATGTGGACAGCTGGGCCTGCCCGCCGGTCCGCGCTGCGGCGGTTCAACCGGGGCCACCCCCAGAGAGGGTCGGACGCTACCATCGACGCCATGCCCGGGAAACTCCCCGAATCGAAGCCCGGTGCATCCGTCACGCCCGGATCGGGCGCAGCCGACCCCGACGCGACCACCGCGGCAACGGGCGACGGCAGCTGGCGGCGGGCACTGGTCATTGGCGTCGTGATGCTGGTCGTGCTCACCGTGGCGGTGGGTGGGGTCGAGTACTACCTGCGCTCGGTTGACATGGGCATTCCGCGGGTCGATGCGTTCACCGGCGTACCGGATGCGGCCCGGCCGCCGAAGGTCGTGGTGGAGGCGATGAACCTGCTCATCCTCGGCAGCGACACGGTCATCCTGGCTCACTTCCCCAAGGGCCGGGCAAGCGCCCAGTTCATCTCGATCCCGCGGGACACCTGGATACACATCCCGAAGTCGCGCGACGGTGGGGGCAGCGGGCAGGACGGGAGGATAGCCGACGCCTACGCCTGGGGCGGCATCCCGCTGGCCGTACAGACCGTCGAAGGCTACACCGGTGTCCGCATCGACCACGTTGTCATCATCGACTTCACCGGGTTCCAGCAGATGGTCGACGCACTGGGCGGTGTCGACATCGAGGTTGACCAGACCGTCACGTCCGCTTCGCCACCGTACCGCACCTTCACCCAGGGCCGGCAGCACATGGACGGGGCGACCGCGGTGGACTATTCGCGGCAGGGCGGCCCGGTCGCCGATGCCGGGTTCACCCGGATCAGGCACCAGCAACAGGTGATCAGGGGGGTGCTGGACAAGACGGCGTCTCGCGGCCTGCTCAGCAACCCGGTCCGGTTCAACTCTTTCCTCCGTGCCAGTGCCAAGGCACTCTCGGTGGACAAGACGTTGTCCATTGTGGAGCTGGCGAGCAACCTTCGGCACCTACGTGGCGGCCCGACCTTCCTGATCAGCCCCTCGGCCTCCACCGGAGATGTCGTGCTCCCGGACAGCGAGAAGGCCAAGGTTCTGTATGCCGCCGTGCAGAGCGACGATGTCGCCGGCATCCTGAGCGCCGCGGCGCGCTAGCGGCCCACGGTAAACGGTTCGGTACCCGGGTCGACCGGAGCGGGCAGCCGGCCGGCGCCGCCCAGATAGGTGTGGATCGCGGCCGCGGCGGCCCGACCCTCCGCGATCGCCCACACGATCAGCGACGCACCCCTGTGCATGTCACCCGCGACGAACACTCCCGGCTGCGAGGTCTGCCAGTCGGGCCCGGCGTCGATACCGCCCCGAGGGTTGCGTACCAGAGCCAGCTGATCCAGCAGCGGCCCCTCCTCGGTACCGTCGAAGCCGATCGCGAGCAGCACCAGGTCGGCCGGGAGTTCCCGCTCGGTACCGGGTACCACGGTCACCACCCGCTCGCCGTCCACCCGCTGCACCGTAACCTCGGCGACGCGTACCGCACGGACCCGATCGGTGCCGACGAACTGCTGTACCGCCACCGCGAAGGCACGCTCGCCGCCCTCCTCGTGCGCCGGGTAGGTGCGCAGGATCCACGGCCAGGTCGGCCACGGGTCGCGCTGTTCGTCCCGCTCGGCCGGTGGCAACGGGTACAGGTCGAGCTGGGTGACGCTCGCCGCGCCCTGCCGGTGCGCCACGCCCAGACAGTCGGCCGCGGTGTCCCCGCCGCCGATGATGACCACGTGCCTGCCGGCCGCATCGATTGGCGTCGAATTAGCTTTTGCCGCGACCAGCCGGTTCGAGGCGACCAGATGCTCCATCGCGAGGTGGATGCCGGGCAGGTCGCGGCCCGGCGTGGTGGGCAGGTCGCGGCCGGCGAGCGCACCGCAGGCGAGCAGCACGGCGTCGTACCGCGCCCGCAACGCCTCGACCGTGATGTCCACGCCGACCGCGCACGAGGTGACGAAGCATACCCCCTCGGCCTCCAACTGTGATAGGCGTCTGTCGATGTGTCGCTTCTCCAGCTTGAAGTCGGGGATGCCGTACCGCAGCAGCCCGCCGAGCTCGTCGTCGCGCTCGTACACGGTGACCGCGTGGCCGGCGCGGGCCAGCTGCTGCGCGGCGGCCAGGCCGGCCGGGCCGGAGCCGACCACCGCGACGGTACGGCCGGAGGGTGCGGGCGCCGGCTGCGGCGTGACGTATCCCGCGTCGAAGGCCCGGTTGATGATCTCGACCTCGACCTGCTTGATGGTGACCGGGCTCCCGGCGCCGATCCCCAGTACGCAGGCCGCCTCGCAGGGCGCCGGGCACAGCCGCCCGGTGAACTCCGGGAAGTTGTTGGTGGCGTGCAGCTGCTCGATCGCCTGCTCCCACCGGCCGGTACGGACCAGGTCGTTCCAGTCCGGGATGCGGTTGCCCAGCGGGCAACCATCGTGGCAGAACGGGACACCGCAGTCCATGCACCGGGTGGCCTGCTCGCGGATCAGCTCGTCGTCGGCGGACGGGTACACCTCCCGCCAGTCCCGGATGCGTACCGGCACCGGGCGGCGCTTGGGCAGCTGGCGCTCGTACCGCAGAAAGCCCTGTGGATCAGGCACGAGCCACCGCCATGACCGCCTCGTCGAGATCGTCGCCGGCCGCCTCGGCGGCCCGCATCGCCGCTAGCACCCGCTGGTAGTCGCGGGGTACCACGGCGGTGAACTCCGCCACCGCGGTGGCCCAGCGGGCGAGCAGCCCGGCCGCCACGAACGAGCCGGTCTCCACGTGATGCCGCTCCACCAGGTCGCGCAGCGCGCGCGCGTCGTCGTCGGTCACCGGTTGCAGATCGACCAGTTCCCGGTTGACCCGGTCCGGATCCAGCCGCCAGACAAACGCCATCCCGCCGGACATGCCGGCGGCGAAGTTGCGCCCGGTCGGCCCGAGCACCACCACAGTGCCGCCGGTCATGTACTCGCAGCCGTGGTCGCCCACGCCTTCGACGACCGCCGCAGCGCCGGAGTTGCGCACCGCGAACCGCTCCCCGACCCGGCCGCTGAGGAAGGCCTCGCCGCTGGTCGCCCCGTACAGCAAGGTGTTACCGGCGATGATCTGCTCCTCTGCCGCGAACGTGGCCGCCTCGTCCGGCCGCACCACCAGCCGGCCGCCGGACAGGCCCTTGCCCAGGTAGTCGTTGGCGTCGCCGGCCAGGCGCAGCGTCACCCCGCGGGGTAGGAAGGCGCCGAAGGACTGCCCGGCGGTGCCCTGCAGCGCCACCTCGATGGTGTCGTCGGGCAAACCCTTGCCGCCGAACCGGCGGGTCACCTCGCTGCCCAGCATGGTGCCGACGCTGCGGTGCTCGTTGCGTACCGCGATGTACTGCCGGCGGGGTGGGTGGAGCCGGCCATCGGGCAGCCGCACCGGCGAACCGTCCGAAAGCGCCGGCGCGGCCGCCGCGATCAGCTGGTTGTCCAGCGCCTTGTCCAGCCCGTGGTCCTGGTCGCGGACCCGGCGCAACGGCGCGTCGTCGGGTACGTCCGGCATCGCGAGTATCGGAGCCAGGTCCAGCCCGCGTGCCTTCCAGTGCTCCACCGCCGGCGCCACATCCAGCCGCTGCACCTGACCGATCGCCTCATCCAGGCTGCGGTACCCGAGCCGGGCCAGCAACTCGCGCACCTCCTCGGCAAGGAAACCGAAGAAGTTCTCCACGAACTCCGGCTTGCCGGTGAAACGCTGGCGCAGCACCGGATTCTGGGTGGCGATACCGACCGGGCAGGTGTCCAGGTGGCAGACGCGCATCATCACGCAGCCCTCGACGATCAGCGCGGTGGTGGCGAAGCCGAACTCCTCGGCACCCAGCAGCGCGGCGACCACCACATCCCGGCCGGTCTTCAGCTGACCGTCCACCTGTACCGTCACCCGGTCCCGCAGGCCATTGGCGAGCAGGGTCTGCTGCGTCTCGGCCAGGCCCAGTTCCCATGGCGAGCCGGCGTGCTTGAGCGAGTTGAGCGGGGCGGCGCCGGTACCGCCGTCGTGGCCGGAGATGAGGATGACGTCGGCCTTGGTCTTCGCCACGCCGGCCGCGACCGTACCCACGCCGACCTCGGCGACCAGCTTCACGTGTACCCGGGCGCGCGGGTTGGCGTTCTTCAGGTCGTACACCAGCTGGGCGAGATCCTCGATGGAGTAGATGTCGTGGTGCGGCGGTGGCGAGATCAGCCCGACGCCCGGGGTGGCGTGCCGCACCTTGGCGATCCACGGCCAGACCTTGTTGCCGGGCAGCTGGCCGCCCTCCCCCGGCTTCGCGCCCTGCGCCATCTTGATCTGGATGTCATCGGCGTTGACCAGGTACTCACTGGTGACGCCGAACCGGCCGGAGGCCACCTGCTTGATCGCGCTGCGCCGCCGCGGGTCGTAGAGCCGGTCGACGTCCTCACCGCCCTCGCCGGTGTTGGACTTGCCGCCCAGCCGGTTCATCGCGATGGCGAGCGTCTCGTGCGCCTCGGCGGAGATGGAGCCGTAGCTCATCGCGCCGGTGGCGAACCGCTTCACGATCTCGCTCGCTGGCTCCACTTCGGACAGAGGTACCGCCGGGCGGTCCTCGAAGCGCAGCGCGAACAGCCCGCGCAGCGAACCGCTCTCCGCGGCCAGTCCGTCCACAGTGGAGGTGTACTTCTTGAAGACCTCGTACTGCCGGCTGCGGGTGGCGTGCTGCAGCAGGAAGACGGTCTCCGGGTTGAACAGGTGCAGCTCGCCCTCGCGCCGCCACTGGTACTCGCCACCCACCTCGAGCCGCCGGTGTGCCCGCTCGGCCTCGTTGGCCGGGTAGGCGGTGGCGTGCCGGGCGGCGATCTCGGCGTGGATACCGGCCAGCCCGATGCCGCCGACCCGGCTCGTGGTACCGGTGAAGTACCGGTCCACCAGCGCCCGGTCCAACCCGATCGCCTCGAAGACCTGGGCGCCACAGTACGAGCTGACGGTGGAGATGCCCATCTTCGACATGATCTTCAGTACGCCCTTGGCGAGCGCCTTGACGTAGTTGGCCACCGCCCTGCCCGGCTCGACACCGGTCAGCGCGCCGGTCGCGACCAGATCCTCGACGCTCTCAAAGGCGAGGTACGGGTTGACCGCGGCGGCGCCGTAGCCGATCAGCACCGCGGCGTGGTGCACCTCGCGGCAGTCGCCCGACTCCACCACCAGCGCCACCTGGGTCCGGGTGCGTTCCCGTACCAGGTGCTGGTGCACCACCGCGGTCAGCAGCAGCGACGGTATCGGCGCCAGGGCCCCGGTGGAGTCCCGGTCCGAGAGCACCAGGATGCGTACCCCGTCCTCGATCGCCTCCGACACGTGCCGGCAGATCTGGGTCAGCCGGGCCTTCAGCCCGGCCGCACCGTCCCGCAACCGGTACAGCCCGGAGACCCGGACCGCCTTGAAGCCGGGCAGGTCGCCGTCCTCGTCGATGGAGAGCAGCTTCGCCAGCTCGTCGTTGTCGATGATCGGCCGGGGCAGCACGATCTGCCGGCAACTGGCCGGTCCCGGGTCGAGCAGGTTGCCCTCCGGACCGATGGTGGTCTGCAGGCTGGTGACCAGCTCCTCCCGGATCGCGTCCAGCGGCGGGTTGGTCACCTGGGCGAACATCTGCGAGAAGTAGTCATACAGCAGCCGGGGTCGCTGGGAGAGCACGGAGATCGGGGTGTCGGTACCCATCGAGCCGACCGGCTCGGCACCGGTACGCGCCATCGGCGCCAGCAGAACCTTCAGCTCCTCCTCGGTGTACCCGAAGGTCTGCTGCCGGCGCTGCACCGAGTCGTGCGTGTAGACAACGTGCTCCCGGGCGGGCAGATCCGCCAACGGGATCAGGCCGGCATGGGTCCACTCGGGGTACGGCGCCGCGGCCGCCAGCTCCGCCTTGATCTCGTCGTCCTCGATGATCCGGCCGGCCGCGGTGTCGACCAGGAACATCTTCCCCGGCTGCAGCCGGCCCTTGGCGACCACAGTGGACGGATCGAGGTCGAGTACCCCGGCCTCGCTGGCCAGCACCACCAGGCCGTCGGCGGTACGCCACCACCGGCCCGGGCGCAGCCCGTTGCGGTCCAGTACGGCGCCGACCACCGTCCCGTCGGTGAACGCCACCGATGCCGGCCCGTCCCACGGCTCCATCAGGCTGGCGTGGAACTGGTAGAACGCACGCCGGGCCGGATCCATCGACGGGTCGTTCTCCCACGCCTCCGGGATCATCATCAGCACCGCGTGCGGCAGGCTGCGCCCGGCCAGGTACAGCAGCTCCAGCACCTCGTCGAAGTTGGCCGAGTCGGAGGCGTCCGGCGCGCAGATGGGAAACAGCCGCTCGATGTCGCCCGGGACCAGCGCGGCGCCCGGTCCGGCGAGCCGGGCCTCCCGCGCGGCCATCCAGTTCCGGTTGCCACGGATGGTGTTGATCTCACCGTTGTGGGCGATGAACCGGTACGGGTGGGCCAGCGGCCAGGACGGGAAGGTGTTGGTGGAGAAGCGCGAATGCACCATCGCGATCGTGCTGGTGACCCGCTGGTCGCAGAGTTCCGGGTAGAAGCTGACCAGTTGCGCCGGGGTGAGCATTCCCTTGTACACCACCGTCCGGCTGGAAAGCGACGGGAAGTGCAGGCCTACCCCGCGCTCCCGCGTCTCCCGCTCGGTCTGCTTGCGTACGCAGAAGCCGACCCGCTCCAGCTCCAGCCCGGACAGCAGCTCGCCGGCGGGACCGGCCCCGGTCGCCTCCCGCCGGGTCGCGGCGAGGAACACCTGCCGGATCCGCGGCTGCGCGGCCAGTGCACTGGTACCCAGACCGGTCGGATCGACCGGTACCTCCCGCCAGCCCAGCAACTGGGCATGCTCGGCGAGGGCGTACTTCTCCAGCACCCGTACCGCCAGCGCCTCTTCGCTCGGGCCGTCGGGCAGGAAGACCAGCCCGGTCAGGTAGGAACCGGGCGGCGGTAGCCGGAAGTCCACCTCGGCGCGGTACAGCTGGTCCGGGACCTGCAGCAGGATCCCGGCCCCGTCGCCGGTGTTCGGCTCGGCGCCACGCGCGCCCCGGTGGTCCAACCGGCGCAGCGCGGCCAGCCCTTGGGCGACCACGGTGTGGGAACGCCGACCGGCCAGGTCGGCGACGAAGGCGATGCCGCAGGCATCGTGCTCGTACGCCGGGTCATAGAGCCCATGCTGCTGCGGGGGATGCGCCATCGGGCCTCCAGGACGTCCTCGTGCCATCTGATCTGCGGGACGACGTCGGCCCTGCGAATTGCGTTCTGTCGGAGTCTACGTGAATCGGCCGGTCACGCCCACGCGGTTGGGCGCGAGTCGATCAGTGGGTACGGGAGCCGCGCAGCACCCGGCCGAGCAGGCCCGGCGAGAGGCCGAGCGCCGCATCCCGGGCCCGGCCGGCCAGCGAGCCGTTGGCGGCGAACATCGCGCCCACCCGCCGGGACTGGCGGACGATGCGAGCCAACCGGGGCCGCCGCTCCCGGGTGTACGCGTCGATCGCGGTACCCAGGCTCCGGCCCGGCGTCGCATCCCGGAGCAGGCTCTGCAGCGCCGCCGCGTCCTCAAGCGCCAGGCAGGCGCCGTGGCTGAGATGGTGGCTCATGGCGTGAGCGGCGTCGCCGAGCAGGATGTAGCCACCCTGCCCGGCGCGGAACGAGAACGACCGCGGGATCGGCCGCAGCTCCGCCACTGGGTGCTGGATCAGGTCGCCCGGCTCGGTCGCCGCGAACAGCTCGCCGATCGGCGAGTGCCAGTCGGCGAACCACCGGCGCAACAGGCTCAACTGGGTCAGCGGCGGCTCCGGCCGGTACGCCCCGGGCACCGTGGCCGCCCAGTACACGCCGCGACGCGATGAGGTACCGGTCGCGCCCCGCTCGCCCAGCAACGCGTACCGGAACCGGTGCCCGGCGCCGAGCGTCTCCCCGCCGAGGCTGGTGCCGGCTGCACCCACCAGGCCGGGCGAACCAGGACTGTCGAGATCGGGCAGGCTCGGCGCCCGGAACCAGGGGATCACCGCACGCCAGGCCGCGCTGCCGGCGGCGACCGCGGTCGACTCGGGCGCGAGCCGGCGGCGCACGATGCTGTCCACCCCGTCCGCCGCGACGATCAGGTCCGCCTCCCAGGTGGCGCGGCTGTCGCTCACCGCGGGCGGCGCGTCCCGGGCGAGCCGCACACTGCGTACCGCGACGCCGGTGCGGATGTCGATCCGGTCGCCGAGCCCGGCCACGAGCGTGTCGTGCAGATCCTCCCGGTGTACCACCAGCGACTCGGCGTCCTCGCCGGTCTCCGAACCGTTGGCCAGGTCGGGTTGGACCAGCCACTGCCCGTTCGGTCGCCGGATCCCGGTGCTGGGTGCCGGGCTGGCGACCGCGCGTAAGCCGTCGGCGAGTCCCAGCGCGCGCAGTGCCCGTACCCCGTCCGGCCAGATCAGCAGCGCGGCGGTGTCGGCCCGCAGCCGGTCGGCCCGCTCCAGCAGGGTCACCTGCCAACCGGTACGGGCCAGGGCGCCGGCCACGGCGAGACCGCCGATGCCGGCGCCGACGACGACCGCGGAACGCATCAGCCCCCTCCTCCGGCTGCCGGCCGCCGGCCCGTTGCCGCGCCGCACGCGCGCAACTTTCCGGGCCGGTGGCGCGCAACCCGCGCGCGACTTTCTGTTGGCTATGTCTCGGCCGAGGAGCGCAGCTTGGGTTGCGACTCCTTGGTCCCCTCCCCCGCGTCGTCCAGTTCATCTTCCCCGGTATCGGCGGCGGCGGTGCCGGATTCCCCATCCCCGCCACTGTCATCGTCGGCGGTGGACCCGCTCGCGGTCGAGGTGGTCGACTTCTCCGATGCGTCCGTGCCGGCATCGGTGCCGCTGCCGGGCGCTGCGACCACGCGCAGCTTGCCGGATTCGGTGACCTCCAGGCGCTCCTGCGGGCCGCGGACGAGCAGGAGGTAGAGCAGCGCGGCGACGAAGACCAGGATCGAGACCCAGTCGTTCACCCGCATGCCGAGGAAGTGGTTGGCCGGGTCGACCCGCAGCAACTCGACCCAGAACCGGCCGAAGGTGTACGCCATCACGTACAGCGCGAAGGCGCGCCCCTTGCCGAACCGGTACCTGCGGTCCAGCAACCAGACCAGGACGGCCACTCCGATGTCCCAGACGGACTCGTACAGGAAGGTGGGCTGGTAGGTGCCGAGTACCACCGGCTGGCCCTCCATGACCAGCGCGTGGCCGGGGTTGCTGGAGTCCATCTGGTGGATCTCGACGCCCCACGGCAGCGAGGTCGGGCGCCCGTACAGCTCGTTGTTGAACCAGTTGCCCCACCGCCCGATCGCCTGGGCGATCGGCAACGCGGGGGCGGCGGCGTCCATGACGAAGGTCAGCGGGATGCCCCGGTTGCGGCTGGCGATCCATGCGCCGAGGACGCCGCCGGCTACTGCCCCCCAGATGCCCAGGCCGCCATGCCATATCTCTAACGGCTCCCAGGGGCTGAGTCCCTTGCCGAAGTACTCCCCCGGCGAGGTGATCAGGCTGTAGATCCGGGCCCCGATGATTCCGCCGGGCACTGCCCAGATCGCGATGTCGAGGACGAGGTATGGCGTGGCGCCACGGTTGCGCATCCGCCGCTCGGTGATCCAGCAGGCGACGAGGATGCCGACGATGATGCACAGCGCGTATGCGCGCAGGGTGAGCGGTCCCAGCGGCCAAGCGGCTGTGGTCGGGCTTGGGATGGCGGCTAGCGAGTTCACGGATGCACACGCTACCGCCGACGACCGCCTCAGCGCGCCCCTGGTGTGCCGACCGTTTCTCCGGCCCGGCAAACCTTCGGCAAGTTGCGGGCGTATCGCGCGCGAGCAGCCCGCAAACCCCGGGCGAAGTCTGTCTCGGCCGACCGGTTCGCAACCGCTGGCCGGGGGCCTAGGGTGAGAACTATGAA
>JAFMQQ010000810.1 GCA_017354595.1 Micromonosporaceae bacterium | reverse complement strand
CCGGGTCGGTACCCGGCCCGGGCCGGCGGGTGGTGCGCATGGCCGATGGGGCGACCGCGAAGACTTCGCGGAGCGTGTCGTTGAACTGGCGTACCGAACCGAAGCCGGCCGCGAACGCGATCTCGGCCAGGCCCAGATCGGTCGTCTCGACCAGGATCCGCGCGGTCTGCGCGCGCTGCGCCCGGGCCAGCGCCAGCGGTCCGGCACCGAGCTGTGCCACCAGCATCCGGTGCAGGTGCCGTGTCGTGTACCCGAGCCGTGCGGCCAGCCCCGGTACGCCCTCCCGGTCCACCACGCCGTCGGCGATCAGCCGCATCGCCCGCCCCACCACATCGGCGCGTACATCCCACTCGGGCGAACCCGGTGCGGCGTCCGGCCGGCACCGGCGACAGGCCCGGAAACCGGCCCGCTGCGCGGCGGCCGCGGACGGGTAGAAGCGGACATTGGCCCGCTTGGGCGTTGTTGCCGGGCAGGACGGCCGGCAGTAGATGCCGGTCGAGGTGACCGCCGTGACGAACCAGCCGTCGAAGCGTGATTCGCGGCTGTCCACCGCCCGGTAGCACAGGTCGAAGTCGAGCTCCACGCCATCGATCCTGCCCCGCAGCCGGGCCTACGGCTGGCGGTTTTCGGACCTCACCGTGCGCCGGGCGTGCCGCTGGCCGCGGGCGGGCTCGCGTTCGAGACCTCGGCCCGGAACCGGTCGCGCAGTTGCGCCACCAACTCGGGGTGGGCGAAGCTACCCAACGCCTGCGCCAGGTACTGGCTCGGGATCAGCTGCCGCACCTGCGTCTGGTAGTCCCGACTCGGGTCCGGGTGGGTGGCGAGGACGACCGGCGGGTCGGTGAGCGATACGGCGACCGGGCCGGCGTACTTCTCCGCGTACTCCCACGGCGTGCCGGGCTCGCCCACGGCACACAGCTGCTGCGCGTACACCCACCGCACCTGGCCGACCGTGGTCGCGTTGGCCGGCTGGATGCCGAACGGGTCGGCGATGCACATCACCCGGCCCTGCCCGGCGACGTGCCCCGCAGCGTGCCCCTCGACCGGCTCGGATGGCGTGGTAACTTCCAGGATCGCCGCGACCCGCTGGCCCAGTTGCGCCGCCAGTCCCGCCGGTACGGCCGTACCCGGCGAGGCGGCGCTGGTACCACCGGTGTCGCGCAAGGCGACCCCGAGCGCCGCCACCACCAGCGCCACCGCCGCGATCACGATCAGACCGCCGCGCCAGTGTCGCCTGGAAAGCCTGCCGAGCATTGACATCAAGCTATGGTACTGGAGAAATTGGGCGGTCCGTCCGGCCGGCACCGGCTAGCGTGGCCGGGTGGATCTCGTGGTACCCGCGCCGCTCGCCCCGAGCGACACCATCCGCGTCGTGGCGCCGTCCCGGTCGCTGGCGCTGATATCCGAGCCGGTCCGGCGGGCGGCCACCGATCGGCTGACCGGACTCGGGCTGCGGGTCACCTTCGGCGAGCATGTTCTGGAGTCCGGCGCGTTCGTCTCGGCCAGCGTCGCGAGCAGGGTCGCCGACCTGCACGCCGCCTTCGCCGATCCCGAGGTGCGCGGCATCCTGACCGTGATCGGCGGGTACAACAGCAACGAGCTGCTGCCGCACCTGGACTGGGAGCTGATCCGGGCCAACCCCAAGGTTTTCTGCGGGTACAGCGACATCAGCGCGCTGCAGAACGCGATGCTCGCCCGGGCCGGCCTGGTCACCTGGTCCGGCCCCCACTACTCGTCGTTCGGCATGCGCGACCACTTCGAGCTGACCCGGAAGTGGTTCCACAACGCGGTCTTCGGCGATGCGCCGCTGGTACTCCAACCAGCTCCACAGTGGACGGACGACGCGTGGTTCCTGGACCAGGACCGGCGCGAGGTGCTGCCCAACGACGGCTGGTGGCGGCTGCGCCCCGGTACCGGCGCCGGTCAGCTCATCGGCGGCAACCTCACCACCGTGAACCGGTTGCCGGGCACCGGATTCATGCCCGTGCCCGACCGGCCGGTGGTGCTGTTCGTGGAGGACGACGAGGAGTCCGCGCCGCACACGTTCGCCCCCGACCTCGCTTCGCTGCTGCAATGTATCGGCGCCGCCAACGTCGCCGCCCTGGTCTTCGGCCGGTTCCAGCGCGCCACCGGGATGACCCGCGACCTGTTGCAGCAGATCCTCGACCGGCAGCCC
>JAFMQQ010000026.1 GCA_017354595.1 Micromonosporaceae bacterium | reverse complement strand
GAGCAGCGGCAGCAGCGCCTTGCGTACCTGGCGCACCGCCGCCGCCGTGTGCGCGCCGTCGACCGCGCTACCGGCGTGGAAGACCACCCCTTCGGCGCCGATCGCGCCGGCCCGCCGCAATGCGTGGGCGAGGGTACGGGTCGAGTGGGCGACCGTCTGCGGCGTCGGCGAGCCCAGGTTCACCAGCAGCGAGGCGTGTACGTACACCGGGATGCCGCGCTGCACGCAGCCGTCCCGGAACTTTTCATCCTTCGCCGGGTCCGGAGTGGACAGTGCCCACGCACGCGGGTTGGAGACGAAGACCTGCACCGCACCGGCGTCTGCGGAGTCCACATAGGAGAGAGCCTTGGCGAGACCACCGGCTACCGGAGCGTGTGCGCCGATGCGGGGCGTCACGGCGGGTAGCAGACGATCTGCACCTGGGTGCCGGGCGGTACCGGCGTCCCGGGCGCAGGATTCTCCTGGTGCACGGTGCCACCGCCGTCGCTGGCCACCCCGACCAGACCCACCTGCTGCAGCGTCCCCACCGCCTGCGGGCAGGTCTGGCCGGTCAGATCCGGTACCGGTACCGGCTGAGGTTGCTGTGAGCCGTCGCTGACGACCAGCTTGACCTTCTGCCCCTGCACCACACCCGAATCCGCGGCCGGGTCCTGGTCGATCACCTGGTTCGCCGGCTTGTCGCTGGGTTGGGAGACGATCGCGTCGACCACCAGCCCCGCCTGCTGCACCGCCTGCTGCGCCGCGTTCACGTCCATGCCCACCAGGTTGGGCATCTTCAGCGGCGACGGGCCGTTGCTGACGTTCACCGTGATCGCGGTGCCCGGCTTCACCAGCGTGCCGGCGGCCGGGTCGGTGGAGAGTACGTTGCCCTTGGGCATGTTGTCGTCGTAGACGTCGACCCGCTTGGGTACCAGTTTGATCGAGGTGAGGTCGGCGACGGCGTTGTTGTAGGACTGGCCGTTCTCGTCCGGCACCTTGTACCGCTCGGGGCCCAACGACAGGGTCAGGGTGATGGTGCCACCCTTGGCGATCCGGGCGGTGGCGACCGGATCCTGCGCCATCACCTGATCCTTCGGCACGGTCTCGCTGTACAGGCCCTTTCCGGTCCGGATGGTGAAGCCTTCGCTGCTGGCGAGCGAGGTTGCCTGCGCCCGGGACTGGCCGACCAGCGAGGGCGTCTCGGTGTACCGGCCGACGCCGAAGTACCAACCGCCGACGGCGATCAGCAGGCCGAGGGCGGCGATCAGGCCGGCGAGAAAGCGGCGCCGCACCGGGTTGGCGTTTGCCCGGCCGTACAGGCTGGGAGGCTCGCCGGGTGGCGCGGCCCGCCGCCGGCCGGCAGACCGGTCGGGCAGCCGCGCCCAGGAGGGCCGGGCGGGGACCACCCGGGTCGGTGCCTGGATCGGCGTGACCGGTACCGTCGGCTGTGCCGCCACCCGGGAACCGTGCGCCACCACACCGAGCCTGTCGCGGGCCACCTGCACCTCGGCCAGCAGCGCGATCGCGTCGGTCGGCCGGGCCGCCGGGTCGCGCCGGGTGGACCGCAGCACCAGGTCGTCCACCGCGGTGGGCAGGCCGGCGACCTGCGCCGAGGGCGGCGGTACGTCCCGGTCGACCTGTTGCCAGCTGGCCTCACCCGGCTCCCGCGGCGTCTGGCCGGTGAGCATCTCGTACAGGACCACGCCGCAGGAGTACACGTCGGTGCGCGGGTCGGCCCGGCCACCGGTGATCAACTCCGGCGCGACATAGGCCGCTGCCTCGGTCAGCGCGGCCGTTTCACCGCCGGCCTCCTCGACCGCCTGGGTGAGGCCGAAGTCGGCCACCTTCACCACGGCGTCGATCAGGCTGCCGCCGCCCGGTGCCGGGGCGATCAGGATGTTCTCCGGTTTGACGTCGCGGTGCACCAGCCCGGCGCGGTGTGCCGCGGCGACCGCGGCCAACACCTGCTCCAGCACGGCGAGCGCCTCCAGCGGCCCCAACCTGCCCCGCTCGGCCAGCAGGTCACGAAGCGTGCGGCCGCGCACGTACTCCATCACCAGGTACGGCATCCCGCGGTAGACACCCTGGTCGTAGACGGCCGCGACATTGGGGTGGGTGAGCCGGGCGATGGCCTTGGCCTGGTCGCTGAACCGCTCCACGAACCGCTGATCCTGGGAGTGCGCGGGGTGGATCAGCTTCACCGCGACGGTGCGCTCCAGCCGCTCGTCGGTCGCGATGTAGACGGTCGCCAGCCCGTCGAGGGACACGCGGCTGCGGATCCGGTAGCGCTCGTCAACCAGCGCTCCGGTCACTGAGTCGGCGACCGTCGTATCCATCGGTAGGTCAGTCTAGCCAGGCGTCGGCAATCGAACTACGGAGACGAAATGGGTATGGCTGCCGAGGCGAGGTACACGCCCACCGTGGCGGCCGCGACGGCCAGGCCAAGGGTCACCGCGACCAGCAGCCGGCGCCGCGGCCGGCCGTACGCGTCGTACTGCGGGTACAGCACCTGGGTCTGCCGGGTGGACTTGAACCGGCGCTTCGCCAGCCGGTACCGGGCGGACCAGGCCACCCGGCCGGCCAGGCCACCGGCCCACCGCCACCACTGCCTCGGGTTCACCGGGTTCACGCGGTGTCGACCTCCAGGAACTCATGGTGCGTGGTACCCCCGGCGTGCGAGGGTGTTGGGGTGAACGAATCCGTATCCGGCACCAGCCGGACCGCGACCGGCCAGGTTGTCGCCGTCGGCCAGGTTGTCGCCGACGGGCAGCAGGTCGCCAACGGGCAACAGGTGGAGCCGGCCGCGTGGCTGACCCTGCCCGAGGTGGCGCAGCGCCTCGAACTTGGGATCAACCAGGTGCGCCAGCTGATCCGGGACCGCTCGCTGATCGCGGTACGGCGGGATGGCGCACTTCGGGTACCCGTCGAACTGATCGCTGCCACGGTACGCAAGCACCTCCCCGGCGTACTGACCCTGCTGCACGATGCTGGGTACAACGAGGAAGAGACCCTGCGGTGGCTGTACACGGCCGATGAGACGCTGCCCGGCTTTCCGGCGCAGGCACTCGGCGGCGAGAAGGCGACCGAGGTCAAGCGACGCGCCCAGGCGGTCGGCTTCTGACCTACCTGGCGGTGCTCGCCGGCTGCCTGCTCGCCGCACTCTGGCTGGAGCCGGTGCTGCGGGTCGGTGTGCTGCGCCAGTGGCGCCGGCTGCTGCTCACCCTGCTCCCGGTGGTGCTCGTCTTCGGGTGCTGGGACCTGGCGGCGGTCGCGGCCGGGCACTGGCACTACGACTGGGCGCAGCTGGTCGGTGTCCGGCTGCCCGGTGGCCTGCCGCTGGAGGAGTTGCTGTTCTTCATCGTGATTCCGGTCTGCGCGATCCTCGGTTTCGAGGCGGTACGTAAGGTTCTCGGGCGCAGGGTCCTCGGGCGCAGGGTACTCGGGCGCAGGGTACTCGGGCGCAGGGTGCTCGGGTGGGGCGCGCCCCACCGTCGCGCTGCGTCGGAAGATCGGTGCGGTCGGTGACCTACACGGCGGCCGTCGCGCTCGGTGTGGCCGGTGCGCTGCTGCTGGATCTGTTGGTACTGCGGACAAGGCTGGTGGTCGGGCTCGCCTTCTGGTGCACGTACCCGATAATCCTGGCCTTCCAGCTGGCCGCCAACGGCGTGCTGACCGGCCGCGGCGTCGTGCGCTACGACCCGGCCGCCATCACCGGAGCGCACCTGGTGTACGCCCCGATAGAGGACATCGGGTTCGGCTTTGCCCTGGTGCTCACCACGTTGTCGATCTGGGTGTGGCTGGGCCGGCGTCGTTGAGTTGCGCGCGTGTAGCGCGCCAGCGGCGTTGAGTTGCGCGCGTGTAGCGCGCCAGCGGCGTGCCACCCCCCGGCGGGGTGACCTGCCCTTGCGATAACTGCCCTTGCCGCGCACACTGCGCGAAGGCTTGTGGCGTCGGGGGTGGCGCCCGCCGTGTCGAGGGGGCGTGCGCGTGACCGGCCGGCTCGCCAGTGTGGTGACCGGGCAGCGGGAACCCGGTGTGTACCGCTGGCGCTCCAGTGCGCACCACGGAGCGCTGGCCCGGGAGCTGGCCGGCGCCGGCTGGGCGCTGTACACATTGGACGGTCGGCTGGTGACCGATGTGGCGCAGCTGTTTGACGCGTGCGCGGCCGGGCTGCGGTTCCCGACCTGGTTCGACCGGGACTGGGATGCGTTGCGGCACTGCCTGGCCGACCTGTCCTGGCTGCCGGCGAAGGGGCATGTGCTGCTGTGGGACCGGTTCGGCACGCTCGCCCGGACGGATCCGCAGGCGTGGCAACGGGTCTACGAGGTGTGCCGGCAGGCGGTCGCGGCCCGGCTGCGGGAGGGCGCACCACCACTCTACGTGCTGCTGCGCGGAGTGGGACCGGCCGAGGTTCCGCTGCTGTAACTGTCCATACGGGACAGCCATCACCGGCAAGCGGATCCACTGTGGACGAGTAACGGGACCTTTACTGTGCGCCGGCACCGCCTGTGTCGACAGCCGTGGATATCGACGCTGGTGCTGCTGAGCTAGAATCACGGGCCGCATATACCTTGACAGGAGGCACCGTGTTCCCGTCCGCGCTGGCCGACCACGCCGATGGCTGCGTGCTGGGGATTGATTTCGGCACCACCAACACGGTCGCGGTGCTGGGCTGGCCGGACGGACGGGTCCGGCCACTGCTGTTCGACGGCTCACCGCTGCTGCCCTCCGCTGTCTGTCTGAATGCCTCAGGCGTTTTGCTGGCCGGCCGGGACGCGCTGCAGGCCTTGCTGTCGTCTCCGGAGCGGTTCGAGCCTCATCCGAAGCGCCGTATCGACGACGGGGTGCTGCTGCTCGGGGGTGTCCAGGTCCCGGTCGGGGCGGCGATCGAAGCGGTCCTCGGGCGGGTCGCGGAGGAGGCGCGCCGGGTCGGCGGGGGGCCGCCGAAACGGGTCGTGCTCACCCACCCGGCCTCGTGGTACGCCCGGCGGCAGGGTGTGCTGGCCGATGCCGCGCGGCGGGCCGGGATGCCAGGCGCACAGCTGGTTGCCGAGCCACTCGCTGCGGCGTTCCACTTTGCCGACCTGCTCGGCGAACGGATTCCGGTGGGCGGGCACCTGGTGGTGTACGACTTCGGTGCGGGGACGCTGGACGCGTCCGTGCTCCGGCGTACCGCCGAGGGCTTTGCGGTAGTGGCCTCGGCCGGGCTGGCCGACGCGGGCGGGTTGGATGTGGACGCGGCCGTGGTGGCCCATTTCGGCGCGGTGTATGCCGAGCGGGACCGGGCCGGGTGGCAGCGGCTGGAGCGGCCCGCCTCGCCGGCGGACCGGCGGCTCAGGCAGCAGCTGTGGGATGGCGTACGGGCGGCGAAGGAAAGCCTCTCCCGCGCCGGCTCCGCCCTGGTGCACGTACCGGTCCTGGAAGTAGACGCGCCGCTCGGGCGCGACCAGCTGGAGCAACTGGCCCGGCCGGTGGTGGACCGGTCGGTGGCCGCGGTGCGTGGCGTGCTGCTGGATGCGGGGCTGGCGCCCGGCGACCTGGCGGCGGTGGTTCTGGTAGGTGGCGCCAGCCGGATGCCGATGGCGGCCACCTGCCTGCATCGCGCGTTCGGCATCGCGCCGACCGCGCTGGAACAGCCCGAACTTGTGGTGGCCGAAGGCAGCCTGCGAACGGTCCCGGACCTGGCGCCCCCCACGGTGCCGGCTCGGGTGGCGGCTCCGCCGGTGGCCACTGCCGCGGCTGCACCGCCGCCCGCCGTCTCGACACCCGGGCCGGTAGCCACCCCAGCGGCCCCGCCCGAGCCTGCCGTCACGACCCTGGGGCCCCGGTGGGTCCGGCTGGCGGCTGCGGCGGCCGCGGTGGTTCTGCTACTAGTCGGGGCGGTCGTCGGGCTGGAGAGGTTGTTCTCCGCGGACGGCGGCGGCGGACGTGGCAATGCCGGGGGCGGCGCGGTCACGGGAGGTGGTCACGGCATCCCGGCCGCCGGTGGTACCGCGGCGGTCGGCGCCTCAGCCGGTACTGGCGGCTCGCCCGGCCCATCCGCCCGATCGGCCGGCCCATCCGGCGGGTCGGGCGTTCGCAGCGGTCCCGGCGGTCCGGGCGGCGCCGGCGGTGGTGCGGCAAGCCCTACTCGTGGTTCCCAGAGCACCACGAATGCGGGCTGGGTGAACAGTCCCGCCCCCCTGTACTGGAACGCAGACGCCCACTCCGTGGTCGCACGGATCGGCATCCGGATGACGCCTGACTCCGGCAGCGGCGTACCCATGCCCGACTACGAGATCGAGGCATACCTCAACGGCCGCGTGACCACCCCGGCCTACGCCGGTGACCTGCTCATCTGGCCCGCTCGAACGAGCCTTACCATCAGCTGGTCGGTGGAGACTCACAAGTGCACCGGCGAGCTGGTCGACAGCAAGTCGTATTCGGGAGCGTACTCGGACTTCGAGGAGCCCGAGATCGATGTCACGAACTACAGTGGCTCGTTCTACTCGGCGGCCACCGTCACATCCTTGACGGTGACGTTGAACGGGGTGACCTGGCACGGCTCGTCGGCCACGGCGACCACGCCCTGCTTGACGCTCTAACGACGCGACATCGTCCACATAGGACTCGTCAGGGGTATCGCGGAGGTGTCCGTCGCCGTGACGTCGAGGCGGCGACGGTACTGTGGCGGCCCTGACCGGCCGCGGGAGCCGCCGGAGCCCGGCCAGCGCCGTCTATTGTGGACGGACAACCGCGGACCAGGCATAGGGCCGGCCCGGTATGCCAACATTGGACGGGCATCCGTGGGCGCAAGGCCTGATCACCTGGATGGGTGGCCATTGACCCAGGCGCCGCCGGTGGCGCCACACCGGGCCGGTGGCGCCACACCAGTAGGGGACAGGTCTCCGGGAAACACCGGGGCGCGACCGGAACACCTGGCGACCGGCAAGGCCGTAGGCTCAGCCACGTGGCACTGATCGAGACATTCGCGCTGACCAAGCGGTACCCGAAGGTCACCGCACTGGATGCGCTCACCGTCCAGGTCGAGCCGGGCATCATCGGCCTGGTGGGCGCCAATGGCGCCGGCAAGTCCACCCTGATCAAGATCCTGCTCGGGCTGCTACCGCCGACCAGTGGCGGCGCCCTGGTGCTCGGGATCGACCCGGCGCAGGACAGTGCGGCGGTACGGGCGCGGGTCGGGTACATGCCGGAGCACGACTGCCTGCCACCCGACCTGGTCGCCGCCGAGCTCGTCACCCACCTGGGCCGGATCAGCGGGCTGCCGCGCACCGCGGCCCGGGAACGCGCCTCCGAGGCACTACGCCATGTCGGCCTCTACGAGGAGCGGTACCGGCAGGTGGGCGGCTACTCCACCGGTATGAAACAGCGGGTGAAACTAGCGCAGGCGCTGGTACACGATCCGGACGTACTGCTGCTCGACGAGCCGACCAACGGGCTGGACCCGGCGGGGCGGGATGCGATGCTGGCGCTGATCCACCGGATCGGCACCGAATTCGGCATCTCGGTCGTGGTCTGCTCGCACCTGCTCGGCGAGGTGGAGCGGATCTGCGACTCGGTCGTCGCCATCGACGCGGGTCGGCTGCTGCGGGCCGACCGGGTCTCCGCGATGACGGTGCAGCGGGACCTGCTCGCGGTCGAGGTCGACGAGGGGACCGGGCAACTGCTCGCGCGACTGGGGGAGCTCGGCCTGACGGTTCGGCAGGACGGGCGGCTGCTGCTGGTGCCACTGGAATCCGACGAGACGTACGACCGGATCATCGGCGCGGTGGCCGAGCTGGACCTGCCGCTGCACCGGCTGGAGCAGCGCCGGCACCGGGTCGCCGAGCTGTTCGCCAACGCGCCGGCGGGCCCGCCGCCCGCGCAGCCACCGATGGAGGCGAGCCATGTCTGAGGTGACCGGTAGCTACGCGGCCCCGGCGGGGGCAGGTGCCACGGCCGGCGTTATCCACGACATCGGGTACCAGAGATACACCGGTCGTCGGCTGAGCCGACGGTACTCAGCGCTGTCGATGTACACGCACAGCGTCCGGACCGCGTACGGTCTGGGTCGCAGCGGCAAGGCGAAGATATTTCCATTCATCGTGGTGGGCATCGTTTTCGCGGTGGCGGTGATAGCGGTCGTTCTCCGGTCCCAGTTCGGCCGGGTCTTCATCAACTACCTGCAGCTCGCCGACGGGGTCACCGCTCCACTGCTGCTGTTCGTCGCGGTGATCGCGCCCGAGCTGGTCTCCCGTGATCTGCGCGCGCATACGCTGCCGCTGTACTTCTCCCGGCCGATCAGCCGCAGCGACTACGCCTTCGCCAAGTACGCCGCGGCGGCCACCGCGATGTGGCTGCTGCTGGCCTGCCCGATGCTGCTGATGTACATCGGCGGGCTGTTCTCCCAGAACGGCGGGTTCGCCGGTGCCTGGCGGGAGACGACGGAGTTCCTCCAGGGGCTGGGCTATGCGGCGATATTCGGCTTGATCTACGCCGCAATCTCGGTGCTGATCGCCTCGCTGGCCAGCCGGCGCGCGGTCGCCGCCGGTGCCATCGTCGGCGTGTTCCTGGTAACCGCGCCGGTGGTGGGTGTACTGACCAGTTTCGGCGGCGACACGCTGCAGAAGGTGGCTCCGCTACTCAACCCGGTGACCCTGGTGCAGGGATTGCAAGTGTGGCTGTTCGGCGGCAACGGACCCGACATCGGCAGCTTCGGCCCGCTGTACGGCGCGGTCGGCGTCGCCCTGATCGGCGTCTGCCTGATGCTTCTGCTGGCTCGGTATCGGAGAGTGTCCTAAATGGACCGACAGGACAGGCTGGTCGAACTGCGCAACGTGTCGCGGTGGTACGGCAACGTGGTCGCGGTCAATGACGTGACGATGACGCTCGGCGCCGGGGTGACCGGGTTGCTCGGGCCCAACGGTGCGGGCAAGACGACGCTGCTGCACATGATGGCCGGATTCCTCGCGCCGTCGCAGGGCACGCTGACGGTCGCCGGCGTTCCGGCGTGGCGCAATCCCGAGGTGTACCGGGAGATCGGGCTGGTCTCCGAACGCGAGGCGGTGCACGGCTTCCTCAGCGCGTGGGAGTTCGTACTCGCCAGTGCCAAGCTGCACCGGTTGCCCGACCCTGCCGGCGCCGCGCGCCGCGCCATCGCGCTGGTGGAGATGGAGGAGGCGCAGTACCGCCGGATCGAGACCTTCTCCAAGGGGATGCGCCAGCGCACCCGGGTCGCCGCGGCACTGGTACACGACCCATCGATCCTGCTGCTGGACGAACCCTTCAACGGGATGGACCCGCGGCAGCGCATCCACATGATGGATCTGCTGCACCGGATGGGGCGCGAGGGGCGCACGGTCCTCTTCTCCTCGCACATCCTCGAGGAGGTGGAGCAGGTCTCCGGCACTGTACAGGTGATGGTGGCGGGCCGGCTCGCCGCCTCCGGTGACTACCGCTCGATCCGCCGGCTGATGACCCACCGGCCGCACGTGTTCGCCATCCACTCCACCGACGATCGACGGCTGGCGATCGCGCTGATGCATGAAGAGTCGGTCAACGGCATCGATGTGGAGAAGTCCGGTCTGGCGGTACGCGCCGGCGACTACGGTGCCTTCACCCGGGCGTTGCCGAAGATCGCGCTGCGCGAGGGGGTTCGGGTACGCCGCCTCACGCCGTCCGACGAATCGCTGGAGAGCGTCTTCTCATATCTGATTGCGGGGGTCCAGTGATGAATCTGACCGTAGCCAGAATCACCGCCCGGGCGCTGCTGGGCCGGCGGCGCTTCCTGTTGCTGGTGCCGCTGCCGATACTGGTGATCGGGCTGACCATACTGGCCAAGGCCGTGGCACCGGACAGTGCGGACCAGTGGGGGCTGGCAATCATCAACGGGCTCGGGATCCACGTGCTGCTGCCGATCGTCGCGTTGATCGTTGGCACGGCCGTACTCGGCGCCGAGATCGACGACGGGACGATCGTTCACATTCTCGCCAAACCGTTGCACCGGCGGGAGATCATCCTGGCCAAGCTCGCGGTCGCGGTCGCCGTCACCGTGGTGGTAAGCGCGGTGCCGATGTTCATCGCCGGAGCCGTCGCCGTATCGCCGCGGTACGGTCTGGGTCTGGTCGTCGGCTGCGTGATCGGTTCCCTCGCGTACTGCTCGTTCTTCGTGTTGCTCAGCCTGCTGACCCGCCGGCCGGTACTGCTCGGCCTGTTGTATGTGCTGCTCTGGGAGAGCCTGCTCACCAACCTGCTCTCGAGTACCCGGGTGCTGTCAGTGGCGCACTACTCGATCGCGGTGGCCGAGAGCGTCGGTGGCAGCCCGCACCTGTTGACCACCCGGGTGTCGGTACCGCTGGCACTGGTGATGACTGGCGTGTTCACCCTTGTCGGTACCCTTCTGGCGATCGATCGGCTACGTTCCTTCACCCTGACGGGCGAAACCAGCTGAGGTCGCCACTCCGGCATCCCAATCCGCGACCGGGGCATGAGAGTCTGCGTCTATGGCTCTGGAGCTTCAGTCGCTGTCGCATCGGGTCCTCACCACGATGCTCGCCATGCAGCGGTACTCGTGGGAACAGGGTGTGGCGGCCAACGCAGTGCACGACGTAGGTCGCTACGACGTCCTGCTGGCGATGGCGAACGACGCGATCACCAGGCAGAGCCCGTCCGGCCAGCTCGCCTACCTGGACGAGGTGTCCACAGTGAACAGTGCGGCCAACGGTGAGGCGGTGCTGTGGGCATCCCGGGCCACCGGCGACCCGCGGTACCGGGAGGCCGCCCAGTCGCAGCTGTACTGGTTGCTGGAGCACGCCCCCCGCGCGCCGGACGGTACCCTGTACCACCGCTCCACCGACCACCAGATCTGGGCGGACACCGTGTACATGGTCTGCCCGTTCCTGGTCTCCTCCGGCCAGTCCGACGCCGCGCTGGGGCAGATCGAGGGACACCGCGGCCGGCTGTTCGACGAGTCGGCAGGGCTGTACGCGGCGGTGTGGGACGAGGACCGCCGGGTGCTGTACCGGCCGGCGTTCTGGGGTACCGGAAACGGCTGGGTGGTGGCGGCGATCGCCCGGATCATGCCGTCCCTGCCGCGCGGTCCGGCCCGGGACGACCTGGCCCGGCACGCACTGCGGGTGATCGAGGCGGCGATGGGTTTCCGCCGCAAGGACGGGCTGTTCCACGACGTGCTGAATGAGCCGGAGACATTCGTGGAGACCAACTTCGCCCAGATGCTGGCGTACGCGATCGGCTGCGGGGTGGCCGACGGCTGGCTCCCGTTCGGGTACGTCGGGATGGCGCAGTCGTTGCGCAACGCCGCGGCGGCCCGGGTGGACAACGCCGGCCTGGTCTGGGGAGCATGCGGGTCGCCCGACTTCGCCCACCCCGGTACCTCGGTGGAGGCGCAGGCCTTCTTCCTGATGGCCCAGGCGGCCGCCGAACGGATCACCTCGACCGCCGGTTGAGCCGGCGAGTCGGTGCCCTCAACTTCAATGAGTTTGTGCGGGGGCGACAATCCGGATTGGGTAAAGCCGCTACAGTCGTGCTGTGGCACTTGGTCTGCCCTCGGTGATGCCCGGGGGACACGCGTCCATCGGCGAACTGGTCGCCGGCGCCCAGCCGACGTTCTCCTTCGAGTTCTTCCCGCCGAAGACGCCCGAGGGGCAGCGCCAGCTCTGGCGGGTGATCCGGGAGTTGGAGTCGCTACGGCCCAGCTTCGTCTCGGTCACCTACGGCGCCGGCGGGTCGACCCGCGACAACACCGTCGCGGTGACCGAGCGGATCGCCACCGAGACCACCCTGCTGCCGATGGCGCACCTGACCGCGGTCGACCACTCCGTCGCCGAACTGCGCCACGTGATCGGCCGGTTCGCCGGTGCCGGCATCCGCAACGTGCTCGCGGTGCGCGGCGACCCGCCCGGTGACCCGCAGGGCGAGTGGGTCCGCCACCCGGAGGGCTTGGGCTACGCCGAGGACCTGGTCCGCCTGGTGAAGTCCTCCGGCGACTTCAGCGTCGGCGTGGCCGCCTTCCCGTACAAGCACCCGCGCTCGCCGGACATCGACCGCGATACCCGCTACTTCGTGCAGAAGTGCCGGGCCGGCGCCGACTTCGCGATCACCCAGATGTTCTTCGACGCCGACGACTACCTGCGGCTGCGCGACCGGGTGGCGGCCACCGGCTGCGCGACGCCGATCCTGCCCGGGATCATGCCGGTGACCGGCATGGGCACGATCGAGCGTTCCGCGCAGCTCTCCGGTGCGCCCTTCCCGGCCCACCTGGCGGCCCGGTTCCAGCGGTTGGCCGATGACCCGGAGGCGGTACGGCGGCTCGGCATCGAACTCGCCAGCGAGCTGTGCGCCCGGCTGCTGGCCGAGGGTGCCCCGGGCATCCACTTCATCACGCTCAACCGGTCCACCGCCACGCGGGAGGTCTGGCAGAACCTGGCCGGTGCCGGCTCCACCCACCCCGCCGGCGAAGACGAGGCTGGTGCCGGCTCCACCCACCCCGCCGGCGAAGGCGAGGCTGGTGCCGGCTCCACCCACCCCGCCGGCGAAGACCAGGCGGTCGGTGCCCGAGTCTGACCGTGTCCGACTGGGACGAGTTCGCAGGCCGCTGGGCATCACTGCACGGCGGGGTGGACCCTCGTCGCGGCCGTGGTGCCTTCCGTGCCTGGGTGCGTGGTTTGTACTCCATCGCCCGGGTACTGGCCCGGGCCCGGGTCAAGCCCGGCACGGTGACCGGCGCCGGGGTGGTACTCAGCCTGCTGGCGCCGGCGTTCGCGGCGCTGCAGGGCTACTGGCCGCTGGCCGCCGCCGCCGCGGTACTGCTGGCCGCCGTCGCGGACGGGCTTGACGGTGCGGTCGCGGTGGTGACCGACCGGGTCACCAGGCTCGGGTACGTGTACGACTCGGTGGCGGACCGGATCGGTGAGGCGGCCTGGCTGGTGGCGCTGTTCCTGCTCGGCGTACCGGGTTGGCTGGTGGCGGCCTGCGGGGCGCTGGCCTGGCTGCACGAGTTCACCCGGGCCCGCGCGGTCGGCGCCGGGGCGCGGCACCTCGCCGTGGTGACGCTGGCCGAGCGGCCGATGCGGATCGCCCTCGCCGCGCTGGGGCTGTTCTTCGCCGGGCTCGCCGGTACCGCCCGGGGCAACCTGGCCGCCGGTGCGGCGACCGGGTTCGTAGCGGTGTGGACGCTGCTGGGCGCGGTGGGGTTGGCCCAGGTCCTCGGGGCGGTGAACCACACGCTCACCACCCAACCGGTGCGGGTGACACCGCCGCCGGAGCCGGTACGCGAAGAATGGCCGATGTGACCGCCGTCCCGATCCCTCCACAGTGGACAGAGGCAGTACGGGTCGGCGCTCCGGGGGATCCCCGAGGCGGCGCGCCCGGTGGCCCGGGAGGATCGAAGTATGCGCTTGGTTCTCAACGTGCTGTGGCTGATCTTCGGTGGGCTCTTTCTCGCGCTCGGGTACGCCCTGGCCGGGCTGATCTGCACCATCCTCGTGGTGACCATCCCGTTCGGGGTGGCGGCGTTCCGGATGGCCAACTACGCGCTCTGGCCCTTCGGCCGGGAGCTGGTACGCAAGCCCGGTGCGGGTACCGGCTCGGCGATCGGCAACGTCATCTGGTTCGTGGTCGCCGGCTGGTGGCTCGCACTGGGCCACATCACCACCGCTGTCGCGCAGTTCGCCACCATCATCGGCATCCCGCTCGGCCTCGCGAACCTCAAGCTGGTACCGGTATCCCTGTTCCCGCTCGGTCACGAGGTGCGCTGAGCGGCGCGGCCGTCCTCACCACCCGAGCGGCAGCAGGCGGCCGAGGATGGCGAAGGCGCGGTCGTCGCCCGGGAAGTGGAAGTTGCGCAGCACGTCGATGAACTCGAACCGGCGGTACAGCCGCCAGGCGCGCGAGGTGCTCTCGTCAGCCTCCGGTGTGGACAGCAGCGTGGTGTGCGCGCTGGCCATGGCGAGCAGGGCGCGCAGCTGGGCGGCGCCCAGCCCGTGGCCCTGGGCCTGCGGGCGGACGTGCAGCTCGACCACCTCGAAGCAGTCGGTGAGCCAGTACCGGCGCTGGTCCCGGCGCAGCGCGGAGCGCACCTGGTCGTGCCACCACTGGCCGTGCGCCGAGGTGTAGCCGTAGCCGAAGCCGAGCACGTACCCGGTAGCGTCGAGGGTGGCGACGGCGTGGAAGCCGGGGCGGCGTACGTGTCCGGCGATGTACCCGCGGCGCGCCTCCAGCAGGTCGGGCAGGTACCCCATCGCCTGGCCGTACACGGAGATGACGTCGTCGAGCCGACCGGCCAGATCGTCCGGGCTCCACGCGACGAGTCTCACCCCGTCCGCCCCGCGCTCCGCCGCCCCGTGCCCGGCTGCCTCTCCGAGACCCACCCGGGTGACGGTACGCGAACCGCACCAGCCGTGCCGAATCTCCCGAAGGTATGGTCACCCGACCTCAGCCGGGGTACCGGCGGTGACCCGGACCAACTCCGCGTACGTGGTGGGGAAGATCGCCTGCGGAACACCGCCGGCCGCCCAGATCTCGTCGTATCCGGCGAGCGCGGTGTCGACCAGGGTGCGTACCGGCTTGGGATGGCCGAGTGGCGCCACCCCGCCGATCGGCTGGCCGGTGTGGGTACGGACGAACTCGGGGGTGGCCCGGCGAACCGCGGAGACGCCGAGCAGGGCGGCCACCTTCGCGGTGTCCACGCGGTGCGAGCCGGAGGTGAGTACCAGCAACGGTTCGCCGTCGGCGTCGAAGATCAGGGAGTTGGCGATCTGGCCGATCCGCACCCCGAGTGCGGCCGCGGCCGCGGCGGCGGTGTGTACCGCGTCGGGCAGGGTGCGTACCACCGCCGGCCGGCCGCTGCCGTCCCGGGCACCGCTGGCCTCCAGCGCGTCCTGTACCGCGCTCACGTTGGGATGCATGGCACCTCCTGTTCAGCGGTGTGTTCGCCGGCCGGCTCGCCGGCCGGCGTGCTGGCCGGCGAGG
>JAFMQQ010000192.1 GCA_017354595.1 Micromonosporaceae bacterium | reverse complement strand
GTGAACTGGTGGTCGTCGAGGTCCTGCACCGATCCGTCGCGGGCGGAGAAGACGAAGCCCTCGACGGTGTACCGGCCGGGTGCCAGCCTCACCGTGACCGCGGTGGCGGCCCGGTTCGGTACCGCCGCGGAACCCACCTGCACCGACCGCTGCACGACCACCTTGCCCGCCGCGTCGCGGATCCGGACGGCCGCAGCCGCCTCGAACGCGGTGCCGTCGATCGTCACGGTGACCGAGCCTCCGACCACCGCCCCCTGCTGCGGGTCGATCACCCAGATCGGCGCCAGGATGTCGGTCGAGGCGAGCCGGTGCAGCGGCTGGCCAACCACTCCGCCGGCCCTCAGTACGACCGTGTCGATGCCCGGGATCTGGGTCGCGGTCCAGACCAGTTGCTGCTGCCGCATCCGGTCGGACGGGATCGCACAGTCGGCCCCCAGAACCACGGTCACCTGAGGGCCGGAGACTGTCAGGCCACGGATCCGGCACGACCAGAGGTTGCGGTAATCCGGGTCCAGCGCGCTTCCCGGACGCATCATCTCGGCCAGCGCGGCCTGGATCCGGGCGGCGGGCGATCCGTGCCCCGCCGGTACCCGGTGGAACTCCCGGAACAGGCGGTTGCCCGGGCCGACGTAGTAGACCGCGAGACTCGCCGTCACGACACCGCCCGGTGGGGTCGATTGCGCCGTCCATGGGGTGGACGACGCCGGCCCGGCGGCCGACGACGATGGCACGGCGGCCGGTGGCGCGGGCCGCTGGGCGGGCGGTGCACAGGTAGCCATCCCGATTGCGACGGCCGCCAAGGCACCAGCGGTCGCCATACCTAAACCGATCACGGGTCCCCCCTTCGCCAGCCACCGACGCCGGCGAGTCCGAGCCAGCCGGGAACGGATGGTGCTCAGCGCGTCCGGCGCGACCGCTACGGTCTCCGCCTCCTCGAGCAGCACCCGCCGCAGTAGCTCCTCGGACCTGTTCGCCCCGCTCACCGGCCGGCCTCCAAGTACGGGCGCAGGGCGGCCAGGCCCCGCGCGGTGTGGCTCTTCACGGCACCCCGGCTGATCCCCATCGCCTCGGCGACCTCCGCCTCCGAGTAGTCCGCGTAGTACCGCAGCACCAGCGCCTCCCGCTGGCGGGCCGGTAATCGCCTCAGGGCGGCGACCACCTCGGCGCGGCGCAACGCACCCAGGGCGCCGACCTCCGCGCTCGGCTCCTCAGCCGCCGGCGCGTGCCGGACCGCCGCGGCGTACCGGTCGGCGACCGACCGCCGCCGCTGCCGCGACCGGGCACCGTTGATCACGCTGGTGCGCAGGTACCCCAGCGCCCGGTCCGGGTCGCGCAACCGGTGCCAGTGCTGGTGCAGGCGCAGGTACGCGTCCTGGACCAGCTCCTCGGCCGATCCGGGATCGGCGAGCAGCAGTGCGGCCAGCCGTACCAGCGGCCGGTAGTGCGCGTTGAACAGCCGGGTGAGCGCCTCGTCCGCGGGCCACAGGTCGTCGGTCATGGCGGGTCCGGTGAGGGTAAGTAGCCTGGGTGCCACGCCAGATTGACGCGGCAGCGGCCGGATTGGTTTACCGCGAGGCGACCCGGGGTGGTGCTCCGGCCACCAGGCGCAGGGTCAGCGCCGTACTCAGCGCCGCGAGCGTCGCCGTCCAGCCCTTGTCCTCGGCCGAGTCGGGCAGCCCGGCCCGGTCCAGCGCCTGCTCGATGGTGTCGACGGTGAGCACCCCGTGCGCCACCGGCGTCGACTCGTCCAGCGCCACCCGGGTCAATCCGTCGGTGACCGACCGGCAGACGTACTCGAAGTGCGCCGTCTCGCCGCGCACCACGACGCCCAGCGCGACCACGGCGTCGTGGGTGCGGGCCAGCGCCTGGGCCACCACCGGGATCTCCACCGAGCCGGCGACGTGTACCACGTCCAGCTGTCCCACGTTGCTCGCCTCCGCCGCCGCCCGCGCCCGGGTGAGCAGCTGCTCGGTCACCGCCGCGTGCCAGTCCGCCACCACGATGCCCAGCGTGAGCCCACGTGCGTCCACAGTGGACACATTCGGGGTACCGGAGCCGGCCATCAGCTCGACCTCTCCCCCACGACGGCCGGCGCGAGCACCTCAGCGCCATCCAGTCCGTCGAGCAGGTGGCCCATCCGGTCCCGCTTGGTGCGCAGGTACCGCATGTTCTCCGGGTGTGGCCGGCCGGGCAGCGGTACCCGCCCGACGATCTGCAGCCCGTACCCGGACAGGCCGGCCCGCTTGGCCGGGTTGTTGGTCAGCAGCCGCATGGTACGCACGCCCAGGTCGTACAGGATCTGCGCGCCGGTGCCGTAGTCGCGCGCATCGGCCGGCAGGCCCAGCTCCAGGTTCGCGTCCACCGTGTCCCGGCCGTGGTCCTGCAACTGGTACGCCTGCAGCTTGTGCAGCAGTCCGATGCCCCGGCCCTCGTGGCCGCGCACGTAGAGCACCACGCCCCGACCCTCCTGCCCGATCCGCTCCATCGCGGCATGCAATTGCGGGCCGCAGTCGCAGCGCAGCGAGCCGAAGACATCTCCGGTCAGGCACTCGGAGTGCACCCGCACCAGCACGTCCCGCCCGTCACCGATGTCGCCCAGGACCAGCGCGATGTGCTCGGACCCGTCGTGGGTGGCCCGGTAGCCCAGCGCGGTGAACAGCCCGTACTCGGTGGGCAGCCGCGCCTGCGCCGCCCGCTGTACCTGCTGCCTGCCACTCTCCGCCTCGGTGCGCCGCCGCCAGGTGATCAGATCAGCGATGCTGATCAGCGGCAGGCCGTGGCGCTCGGCGAACTCCGAGAGCTGCGGTAGCCGCATCATGCTGCCGTCGTCGTTGACCAGCTCGCAGAGCACTCCGGCCGGGCGCAGGCCGGCGGCGACCGCGAGATCGACCGCCGCCTCGGTGTGACCGGGGCGGCGCAGCACCCCACCGGGCTTGGCCCGCAGCGGCACCACGTGCCCTGGCCGGCACAGGTCGGCGGCGCTGGTGGACTCGGTCGCGAGCAGCCGGATGGTACGGGCCCGGTCGGCGGCGGAGATGCCGGTGCTGATCCCTTCCCGGGCATCCACGGTCACCGTGTACGCCGTCCCGCGCCGGTCCTGGTTGTTGGCGTACATCGGGGGCAGGTCGAGCCGGTCGGCGTCGGCCTCGGTGAGCGGGGCGCAGATGAAGCCGGAGGTGTGCCGCACCATGAACCCGACCAGTTCCGGCGTGGCGAGCTGGGCGGCGAAGATGAGGTCGCCCTCGTTCTCGCGGTCGGCGTCGTCCACCACGACCACGGCCCGGCCGGCGGCGATCGCCGCGACCGCGTCCTCGATCCCGCTGAAGCCACTCATTCCGGCCCTCCGCTGCGCTCCAGGCCTCCGTGAGTTGTACACGGAGCCGGTTGACTGGCTCGCTGACGCCCGCTCATGCCCGGTTCACCAGCTTCTCCACGTACTTGGCGATCACATCGACCTCCAGGTTCACCAGGTCCCCGGTTGCGCGCTGCCCGAGGGTGGTCAGCCGCAACGTGGTCGGGATCAGGCTGATCGAGAAGTCCAGCTCGGTCACCGCGGTCACGGTGAGCGAGATGCCATCGACCGCGATCGAACCCTTCTCGACCACGTACCGGGCCAGGTCGGGTGGGAGGGAGATGGTGACCAGCTCCCAGTGCTCGCCGGCCCGGCGGGAAAGTACCGTCCCCACCCCGTCCACGTGCCCCTGCACCAGATGCCCGCCCAGCCGGGTGGCGAGCGTGGCGGCGCGTTCCAGGTTGACCGGGTCGCCCGGGCCGAGCCCGCCCAGCGACGAGCGGTCCAGCGTCTCCTTCATCACCTCGGCGCTGAACACACCGTCGGCCACATCGACCACGGTGAGACAGACGCCGTTGACCGCGACCGAGTCGCCCGGCGTGATGTCCGCCATGACGGTCTGCCCGCGCACGGTCAGCCGGGCCGCCTCCGGCAGCATGGTCAGCTCGGCGACGGTACCCAGCTCCTCGACGATTCCGGTGAACACGTCAGGCGTCCCCTCTCATCACTCGTGCGGTGATCCGTACATCGGTGCCCACCCGGGTCACCTCGGGCAACTCAAGTTCGGCGGCCCCGGCCAGGGTGCCGATACCGGCCGGGCCGAGCACGGCCGGTCCGGCGCCGAGCAGTTTCGGGGCCAGGTAGGCGACGACCTCGTCGATGGCGCCGGCGGCGAGCAGGGCACCGGCGAGCGTCGGACCGCCCTCCAGCAGCGCGCCGCGTACCCCGCGGTCGTACAGGGTGGCGAGCAGCTTGGCCAGGTCGACCCGGCCATCCGCGGTGGCACCGATGCCATCCGCGGTGGCGATCAGGGTCGGCGCGGCGGCGTCCCGCACCCGCGCCGTGGCGGGGGTGCGGCCGCGGCTGTCCACCACCACCCGCAGCGGTGCGCGTGCCAGGCCTGGTTCTTTCGGCGGGGCGGCCCGTACGGTCAGCCGGGCGTCATCGGCGAGCACGGTGCCGACTCCTGCCACGATCGCGTCCACAGTGGAGCGAAGCAGGTGCACATCGTGCCGGGCCTCCGGCGAGGTGATCCACTGGCTGGTACCGTCCGCCGCGGCGGCACGACCATCCATTGTGGACGCATACTTCCAGATCAGGTACGGCCGGTGCCGGCGTACCGCGGTCAGCCAGTAGCGCAGCCCGTGCTCGGCTTCTGCCGCCCGTACCCCCAGCTGGACATCGACCCCGGCGGAGCGCAACGTACCCACGCCCCCGCCGGCCACCGGATCCGGGTCGGGTACGCCGACCACCACGCGGGCGACCCCGGCCTGCAGGAGTGCGGCGCTGCATGGGCCGGTCCGCCCGATGTGGTCGCAGGGTTCCAGGGTGACCACGGCGGTACCGCCGCGGGCCCGCTCCCCTGCCTGGGCCAGGGCCTGCACCTCGGCGTGCGGCCCGGGTGGCGGGGCGGTGCGCCCCTCGCCGACGACCCGCCCGGTGGCGTCGAGGATGACCGCACCGACGCTCGGGTTGGGGCTGGTCTCGCCGAGTCCGGCCGCGGCGAGCTGGAGGGCTCGCCCCATGGCGGCGTACTCGGCCGCTGCCCGTTCGGTGGCTGACCACCCGGGCGCGGACCGCTGCGTGGCGCCGACGTACTCGGCAGGCTGGACCATCCAGCTCC
This sequence comes from Micromonosporaceae bacterium, assembly GCA_017354595.1. Lineage (GTDB taxonomy): Bacteria > Actinomycetota > Actinomycetes > Mycobacteriales > Micromonosporaceae > DATEJJ01. The sequence goes on along the minus strand of JAFMQQ010000192.1, from coordinate 1,219 downwards.
TCCAGCGGCATCGGTACGCCAGCGGGCGGAGCAGGGGCGACGGGGATCGGAGGTAGCGCACGCAACGCACCACCCAACCGGCCAACGACCGGGACCCCGCGCGCTGCCTCCCATCCGGACTGTGACCGTCGGCCCCGGAGTCTCACCGGGTCCACCGTCCGGCGCGGCACAATCGCCACACCGACCGGGTCGCGGGCTACCGGTGCCGCCCCCGCCGCTTCGTGCGAGGCGCCACCGGATCACCGCCGGTTCGGAATTTCACCGAGTCCCGCCAGCGCGTGGTGGGTACTGACCGAGTGTCGCACGCCCGGGGTGGGATCCGGCAGGCGAAATTGCTCACAACCCTGGCCGACCCGCACGGCGGGATCGCTCCGGGCCGCTGACGCGCTACCCGCGCTGTTCTGGGCCGCTCGCGCGCTACACGCGCGCTATTCTGGGCCGCTCGCGCGCTACACGCGCGCTATTCTGGGCCGCTCGCGCGCTACACGCGCGCTATTCTCTGCCGCTGACGCGCTACCCGCGCGCTATTCTCTGCCGCTCGCGCGCTACCCGCGCGCTATTCTGGGCCGCTCGCGCGCTACACGCGCGCTATTCTGGGCCGCTCGCGCGCTACCCGCGCGCTATTCTCTGCGCCGGTCCACCGCGACGTACGAGCCCGGCTGGGACTTGGCCACCGCCTTCATCTCCGAGGCGACGGCCACCACCTCCCGTGGGTCGGCGTACTTCCGGTTCTCGGAGGTGGCCACACCCACCGAGATGGTCACCAGCTGTGCCCGCTTCACCTCACCGCGCCGGTCGGTCAGTTCGACGTACCCGCGCCGGGCGTCCTGCGGATCGTAGAGTTCATCCGCGGCCCGGATGAAGTCCGTGATCCCCTGCTCGGTCAGCGGTCGCACCTGGTCCGGCGTGCAGACGATGACGAAGTCGTCGCCGCCGATGTGGCCGAGGAACGCCGGCGGCAGGCCGGCGTCCAGCACTGCCCGGTACATGCACCGGGCCAGGGCGGAGATGAACTCGTCGCCCCGGGCGAAGCCGTACACGTCGTTAACACTCTTGAATCTGTCGATGTCGACGTGACCGACCGCGAAGTTGGTACCGCCCTCGATCCGGTCGGCGATCTCGCGCAGGATCCGGGTGTTGCCGGGTAGCCCGGTCAGCGGCGACACCTCCCGGTACTCCTGATTGCGCCGCAGGATCGCCTTCACCCGGGCCACCAGCT
>JAFMQQ010000809.1 GCA_017354595.1 Micromonosporaceae bacterium | reverse complement strand
GCCTGGGGCGGCGCGGCCTGGGGCGGCGCGCTCGGCTGCTCCGGCGCCACCGGCGAGCCCGATCCGACCGGTGGGCTCGGTGGGCTCGGCTGGTCGGGCGCGCTCGGCTGGTACCCGCTCTGGGCAGCCGAATAGGCCGAACCCTCCTGGTCTGCTCCTGGGTAGGACATCTCCGCTCCTCCGTTTCCCCGCCCACCTCGCCTGGCTGTCAGCAGATGCTGAAGGATTGGCAGGCCACCTCGATCGGGACCGCCAGGCCGATCCCCTCCGCATCCGGCGCCTTCAGCGTCGCGATGCCCACCACCTGTTTCTGCGCGTCGACCACCGGTCCACCGGAGTTGCCCGGATTGATCGGCGCGCTGAACTGGATGAACGTCTTGCCGCCCTCGCCCGGCACGTCGTTGCGCACGGCGCTGACCACGCCGGTCGTCACCGACTGGGAGAGGCCGAGCGGCGCGCCCACCACCATCACCGGACTGCCGGTGGGTACCGCCTTGCTCACCGCGGCCAGCCGCGGGAACGTCTCCGTCGAGTGCAGCAGCGCGACGTCCTGCGCCTGATCCACCCGGACGATGTCCGCGGTGAAGCGTTCATTGTTGTGCGTCAGCGCGACCTGCCGCCCACCGCCGTTGTAGAGGTCGCTCACCACGTGGAAGGCGGTCAGCAGATCGGTACCGCCGCCGGTGGGCGCCTTGCCGAAAGCGAACGCGGTCCCGGTGGCCTGCACCGCGTCGATCAGAAAGACACTGGGCAGTACCGCGCTGGAGACCGCGGTCGGGTCGAGTGACTGGGCCGAACGCTGCTCCAGCGCCTTGACCCGGCTCTCCAGCGAGTCGGCCCGCCGGCCGGCGGCGGCCCGATCGGCCGCGGCGCGCTGGTTCGCCTGGTCCAGGCTGTGCTGCAGTACCCCCAGGAAGGCGCCCTGCCCGACGACGACCAGGACGAGCAGCACGATGAGCACCACGGCCAGCGGCGAGCGGCGCGATGCCGGGCCCGCTCCCGCCGGCGGTACGAGGGGCGGCTGCGCCGGTGGCCAACCCGAGACCGGCACGGCCGAGGTCGGCGTGACAGCGAACTGCCCGGCGAATGGCGGCTGCCCAGGCGATACCGCACCGGGCGATACTGCACCGGGCGATACCGGACCGGGTTGCGCGGGTACGGGCGGCACCGGGTAGCCGGCCGGTGCCGGCCGGCCGGGCTGTGTCGGATCCATCGGCTCGTACCCAGGCCCCATAACAGGCAAGTCCTCCCTAGCCGTACGGCACACGGTAGTCGCCGCGAACCACCCGCCCCGGCCCGAAGCGACCTACCTCGCATCGAACCATCTCGCCAGACAGTACCGCCACCAGGCGACCGCGCCGCCGGCGCGCAGCCAGTCACCGGCGCGGTGAAGGCCCGCAACCTCGGAGCTACGGCGAGGAACACGTAAGTTGGGATGGTGACCGACCCGGCCCCTACGAGCAGCCCACCGAGCAGCCCGGACGCGATGCCCGCGGTCCCGCTCATCGCGCCGCGGGACGGTACCCCCGACCCGGTCACCGACCCCGACGAGCTGGCCCGGATCGCGGCGCGCTTCGCCGCCGGTACCGGACCGGTCGCGGTCGACGCCGAGCGAGCATCCGGCTACCGGTACACCCACCGGGCGTACCTGGTGCAGCTGCGCCGCTCCGGCGCCGGTACCGCCCTGATCGATCCGGTCGCCTTCACCAGCTTCACCGTCCTGCAGGACGCGATCGCCGGCGCCGAGTGGGTACTGCACGCGGCGAGCCAGGACCTGCCCTGCCTGACCGAGATCGGGCTGTGCCCGGTGCAGATCTTCGACACCGAACTGGCCGCGCGCCTGCTCGGGTACGAGCGGGTAGGGCTCGCCGCGCTCACCGAGCAGCTGCTCGGTCGCAGCCTGGAGAAGCACCACTCGGCGGCCGACTGGTCCACCCGGCCGCTGCCCGCCTCCTGGCTCACCTATGCGGCGCTCGACGTGGAGCTGCTGGTCGAGCTGCGCGACATCCTCGCCGCCGAGCTGGTCGAGGTGGGCAAGGCGGAGTGGGCCAGGCAGGAGTTCGTCGCGCTGGTCGCCACCGGCGGGCTGCCGCACCGGCCGCGCCCCGACCCGTGGCGCCGCACCTCGGGCATCCACCGGGTACGCGGTCCGCGGGGGCTGGCCCGGGTCCGGGCGCTGTG
>JAFMQQ010000191.1 GCA_017354595.1 Micromonosporaceae bacterium | reverse complement strand
GCCCTCCCGGGGCGCGCTGCGCATCAAGTGGTACGCGCCGACCTGAGCCGACAGCCGGCCGGCCACCTCGGACATCGGCGCCAGCAGCGGCAGCGAGCCGTCGGCCAACTCGACGGTCTCGTACGCGATCGCGGTCACCCGGCGGTCCAGCAACGCCTGGGTGCACTCGGGCGAGGCGGCCAGGTGCAGGTAGGTGAAGAGCACCTGCCCGTCGCGCATCAGCGGGTACTCCTCGGCGACCGGCTCCTTCACCTTGAGGATCAGCTCGCCGGCGTCCCAGATCTGCTCGGCGGCGGGCAAGATCCGGGCACCCGCGCCGGTGTACTCCTCGTCGCTGATCGAGGAACCGAGGCCCGCGCCGGCCTCGACGTACACCTCATGTCCACCCTGGGCCAGTTCGTTCACCCCGGACGGGGTGATCGCTACCCGGTACTCTCCGTTCTTGACCTCGCGTGGGATCCCGACTCTCATCTGCGCCTACCCTTCCGCGCGGGCCGCGCGCCGTTGCGCGACCGCGCCGCGAGTCTAGATCACGAGGTCACCGGGGTACCCGGGACCTGCTCACCCGCCACCTCAACCGCCACCGGCGCGAGCGGGTGCCGGGGCAGTGGCACACCGGTCGCCGGGCGTAGCTGCGGCCAGCCGCGGTCCCGCAGGCGTACCGCAGCGAACAGCCCGACCAGTCCCGAGGCGTTGGTGAGCTCGCCGCGCAGGGCCATCGCCACCGCCTCGTCGAGGTCGAACCGGCGGCAGGTCAGCTCCGCTTCCTCGTCGTGCCGCTGGAACCGGTCGGCATCCGGTACCGGCGCCAGGTCCCGGGCGAGGAACAGCCGGATCACCTCGTTGGAGCAACCGGGCGTGGTGTGCACATCCAGCAGCAGCTGCCACCGGCGCGCGGTCAGGTCGGCCTCCTCGGCCAGCTCGCGTGCGGCCGCGTCGACCAGCTCCTCACCGTCCACATCGATCAGTCCGGCGGGCAGCTCCCACAGCCGGTCGCCGACCGGGTGGCGGTATTGCTGCACTAGCACCACCCGGTCCGCCTCGTCCACCGCGACGACCCCGACCGCACCGACGTGCACCAGGTAGTCGCGGCGCGCCGTCCGGCCGCCCGGCATGACCACCTCGTCGGTGAGCAGCGAGACGACGTTGCCGCGGAAGCGCTCCACCCGCGACCTCACTTCGTAGGTCATGGTTGGACCGCCAGCTCGACCGGCAGCCGCTCGCCGTCGGCGAAACTCAGTGCCGCGCCGACGAATCCGGCGAACAGCGGGTGCGGCCGGGTGGGCCGGCTCTTCAGCTCCGGATGCGCCTGGGTACCCACGAAGTACGGGTGCAGGTCGGGGTCCATCTCGATGAACTCGACCAGCCGGCCGTCCGGCGAGGTACCCGAGATGCGCAGCCCGGCGCCGGTCAGCGCGTCCCGGTAGGCGTTGTTCACCTCGTACCGGTGCCGGTGCCGCTCGCTCACCTCGGTGGTGCCGTACGCCTTGGCGACCAGCGAACCCTCGGTCAACACGGCCGGGTACGCACCCAGCCGCATCGTTCCGCCCAGGTCACCCCGGCCGGCCACGATCTCCGCCTGGTCGGCCATGGTGGCGATCACCGGGTGCCTGGCGTCCTCGTCGAACTCACGGGAGTTGGCGCCGGAAAGGCCGGCCAGGTGCCGGGCCACCTCGATGGTCATGCACTGCAGGCCGAGGCACAGGCCGAGGGTGGGTATCCCGTTCTCCCGGGCGTACCGCACCGCGCCGATCTTGCCTTCGATGCCGCGTACCCCGAACCCGCCGGGGACCACCACACCGTGCACGCCGGCCAGGGCGGCCGCGGCGCCGCTCGGGCTGACGCACTCGTCGCTGGGTACCCAGCGCAGGTCCACCCGGGCCCGGTAGGCGAAGCCGGCCGCCCGTACCGCCTCCGACACCGACAGGTACGCGTCGGGCAGGTCGACGTACTTGCCGACGATCGCCACCGTGACCGACTGCTTCGGGTGGTGTACCCGCTCCAGCAGGTCGTCCCACCGGGCCCAATCCACGTCCCGGAAGGACAGGCCCAGCCGGCGGACCACGTACGCGTCCAGCCCCTCCCGGTGCAGCACCTTGGGAATGTCGTAGATGCTCGGCGCGTCCGGCGCGGAGACCACGGCCTCCCGGTCCACGTCGCAGTAGAGCGCCAGCTTGTGCTTGAGCTTCTCCGGGATCTCCCGGTCGGACCGGCAGACGATCGCGTCCGGCTGGATACCGATATTGCGCAGAGCGGCGACCGAGTGCTGGGTCGGCTTGGTCTTCAGCTCGCCGGATGGCGCCAGGTAGGGCACCAGCGAGACGTGCAGGTAGAAGCAGTTGTCCCGGCCGATGTCATGGCGTACCTGGCGGATCGCCTCCAGGAACGGCAGCGACTCGATGTCGCCGACCGTGCCGCCCACCTCGGTGATGACCACGTGCGGGGTGCGGCCATCCTCATCGGGCTCGGCCATCCGCAGGATCCGGGCCTTGATCTCGTTGGTGACGTGCGGGATCACCTGGACGGTGTCGCCGAGGTATTCGCCGCGCCGCTCCTTGGCGATCACCTCCGAGTAGATCTGCCCGGTGGTGACATTGGCGGTGCGGGACAGGTCGCGGTCGAGGAAGCGTTCGTAGTGCCCGACATCCAGATCGGTCTCGGCCCCGTCGTCGGTGACGAAGACCTCGCCGTGCTGGAACGGGTTCATCGTGCCCGGGTCCACATTCAGGTACGGGTCGAGCTTCTGCATCACCACCCGCATGCCACGCGCGGTCAGCAGATTGCCCAGGCTCGAGGCGGTCAGGCCCTTGCCGAGTGAGGAGGCGACGCCTCCGGTGACGAAGATGTGCTTGGCCGTGTTAGGCGCCGCGCGCGAAGGGACCAACGCTGACTCCCGTGGTCGTGTTCTTGCTGGCCAGCCGGCGCTGACCAGGTGGAGTCCGCATGAAGATCACACGACTCACGGGATTTCACAGTAACACGTCGCCCACCGCACCGGCCGGTGGCGCGCCGACCGCAGGCTGGTCGGTGCCGGGCAACTCCACCGTCTGCGTCGACGCGCCCGGCGCCTGGATCGCCGGCTGGCTCTCGGCGGGCAGGTCCGTGTCCAGCGCGAGATCCACCTCATCCGGACCGGCCGGCCGGTCCGCAGCCTGGTTCGCAGCCTGGTTCGCGGCCGCAACCGCGGTCACCGGGGCGGGCGCCGGTTCCGGCATCGGCGCGCCGTGCGCCTCCGGTTCCGGTTCCACCGCGACCGCTTCGCCGACGGTACGGTCGTCGGCGTGGCCGAGCACCCGCAGCGCGGCCAACGCGGCCAGCGGTAGCGCCATCGTCGCCGCCGCCCCGGCCACGTTCAGACCCGCGCCGTCCAGCCCACCGGCGAGTACCGCCGCCACCGCCACCCCCACCAGCCCGGCCCGCATCGGCGGGTACAGGCCGAACAACCGCTTCAGCCCGCCCCACGGGCGCAGCAGCGCGAAGGCGAGCAGCACCGCGGCGCCGAGCGCGACCAGGGTCAGCGGGCTGCTCAGCAGCGCGACCGCGTTAGCCTCCGCGGTGCTGTGTACGACCGTGCCTCCGCTGCCGTCCCGCGCCGCGGTGAGGAACCGGCCGAGCCCGCCACGATCCTCCACCGGACGGCGCAGGTCCAGCAGCGCGAAGCCGGTGGTGACGGTGAGCCCGGCCAGGGTCGCCCAGGCGAGCCGGGCGAAGGTGAGCCAACCGCCGGTCGAGATCGCAGCGGCCAGGCACACTCCGGCGGTCAGCGCCACCGCGCCACCCACGTCGGCGCCGAGGTACGGGCTGCCGACCAGTACCACGCCGACCCCGCCGAGCACCGCGACGACCGTGGGCCGCCAGCGGCGCCCGAGCCGCTGGGCGAGCCAGCCGGTGACCAGCAGTACGCCGGCGATGAACAGCCCGAGGCCGACCGTACCGACGCCCGCGTACCGGCCGCCCTCCAGCGCGGAGTAGCCGGCCACCCCGTTGAGCTGCAACCGGGAGCCGGTCAGCACGTCGACGCCGACGATCGCCGCGCCGATACCGGCGACCGCCCCGACCGGCCCGAGGGCACCCTTGCCCCACGGGCCGGCGACCACCATCGCGGTCAGCGCGATGGTGAGCAGGCCAGTCGTGCCGCCGAAGAGCAGCCCAGGGGCGCCGGAACGCCACCACGGCACCGCGTCGGCGATCAGTGCGGCCGGCATCACCAGCGCCCCGGCGACCAGGGCCACCTCCACCGCCCGGACCACCCGACCCAGTACCCGGGAGCCTCCCGAACCCGGCGGTGCCGTGGCCTGCCGGGGCGGCCGCTTCCGCTGCCGACTCGGCGGCCCGCTCCGCCCGCCGTGCCGCCGGGCCCGGCGCAGCATCGGTACCACCGCGGCGAACAGCACCAGCTGCAGCACGGCGAGCGCCGCGTAGAACCGGTCGGCCACCTGGCGCTGCGCGCCCGCCTCCCGGTCCGCGTCGGAGAGTGCCGCGACGGCCGCGGTCAGGGCGCCCGGCCGGCCGCCGCCGCTGTCCACCGGCTGCCCGGTGAACAGTTTGGTCGGCAGCTGCTTGCCGAGCACGTTGAGCGCGGTCGGCGCGAGGTCGACCAGCTGCAGGTACCCGGGGCGGGAGGTACTGGAGGAGGTGAGCCAGCCGGGGCCGTACCCCGGGCCGTCGGCGATCGCCACGTGCAGCCGGGTGCTGCGGTCCGTGTCGGAGAGCCCGGCGACCAGCACCAGCGAGTTGGCCGGCCGGACCGCGAGCACCTTGGCCAGCGCCGCATCCGCCTGCCGGGCCCGCTCCGCCCGCTGCACCGGATAGTCCCCGCTGATCGTACCGAGGTCCACAATGGACAGTACGCAGGAACTGAGCGCGGTGCCCGCCTGCTGCGCGTCGGTCGGGATGCTGGGCAGGTACCGGTCCACCCGGCCGAACGGCCGGGCGGCCGCGATCGCCGCGCCGGTACCGATGGCGACGGTACAGCGCACCGCCTCGGCCAGCGCGCCCGGCTCGGTACCGGAGGGCAGTCCGCGGTTGCGGGGTACCACCTTCCGCTCCTGGTCCGGCAGGTTGCCGCCGATGCCGTCCGGCGACGTGATCTCGGGTGCCATCACCGGGCACGCGCCCGGCGTGGCGGTGGCCGGCCCGGCGAGATCGGAGGCGTCGGCGAGGTTGCCGGCGCCGAGAGTCAACCACCCGTCGGCCGGGCAGGTGGGCTCCCGCGCGGAGTGCACCGAGAGCGCGCCGATCGAGCCCTGCTGGGCCAGCCGCCACAGGGTCGGCGTATCGGTCGGGTTGACGTCGTCCCAACGCAGCCCGGCCGCGCCGGCGATCACCACGTAGTCGACCCGCTGCCGGGGCGCACCGGTCGCCGGGCGGGATACCAGTCCGAAGACGCTGGCCACCGCGATCAGCATGGCGACCAGGTACGGGGCGAGCCGGAACAGCCGGACGCGGGCGCCGCGCGGCAGTGAACCGCTGCCGGGCCTGGTGCGCTGCGCCGCTGCCATGCTCAGGTCGCCCCGTCGCCCGGCGTCGCACCGTTGCCGATCGCACCGTTGCCGATCGCACCGTCGCCCATCGCACCGTCGCCCATCGCCCGTCGTGGGGCGGCTGGCCCCGCGGCTGCCGGCCCTGAGTCTTGCGGCGCTGAGTCTTGCGGCCCTGAGTCTGGCCGTCCGGAGTCTGGCCGCCCACCGAGCAGCTCGGCGTAGACCGAGCGGATCTGGTCCACGGTCTGGTCCTCGGTCGGCCAGCCGGCGGCGATCCGCCGGCCCCGCTGCACCAGCGCCGCGCGCCGGGCCGGGGCGTCGAGCAACCCGACCACCGCCGCGTCCACCGCGTCCACATCGCCCGCCGGTACCAGCACCGCCGCATCTGCGACCAGCTCCGGCACCCCACCCACCGCGGTCGCCACCAGCGGTACCCCGGCCAGCAGCGCCTCCTGCGCGAACAGCTGCCGCGCCTCCCACTCGCTGGTCGTCACCGCGAGATCGGCCGCGCCGAGCAGGTCGGCGATGTCGGTACGGTGGCCGAGCAGGGTGACCGGTGCCCGGTTCGCCGAGGCCTGCGCGGCCAGGGTCAGGTACTCCGGTCCGCTGCCGGCGATCAGCACCACCGGCGGCGGGGTGCGGGTACGCCACCGGGTGGCGGCCGCGATCAGCACGTCGTACCGCTTCTGCGGGTGCAGCCGGCCGACCGAGAGCACCACCGGCGCCCCATCCGGTACGCCGAACTCCTCCCGTACCGCCGCCCGGGTCCGGGCCGGGGCGGGCAACCGGGGAGCGGCGATCGGACCGCAGCGGGCGTCGGCGGCACCGGCGGCGACCGCCGCGGCGACCAGATCGCTGGAGGCGCCGAGGGTCACGTC
>JAFMQQ010000808.1 GCA_017354595.1 Micromonosporaceae bacterium | reverse complement strand
CATGGACAGTACCCAGGCCAGCGCCGCCAGCGCCTCGATGTGCAGCGAGAACGCGCGCGCGTCGCCCTCACCGGAGGCGACGAAGTGCCACTCCGGCCTGGTCAGCTTGTCCAGCAGCCGCGCCTCCAGCAGCCAGCTCATCGCCTGCTGGCTGGGCATGCCGAAACAGCGGGCCAGGACCACGTTCAGGATCGCCGCGCGGCCCTCGATCTCGGCCCGGGGGCGCAGCTCCACCTGGTCGCCACGCTCCCAGACCAGCGGGAAGTTCGGCGGCGGGACCGGCAGCCGGAGCCCGTACAGCTCATCCAGGATGAGGGTGCGCACCTTCTCCGGGTCGGGTGCGGGTAACAGCATCGCTCACTCACCCGATCCGCCGACGCGGTCCAGCACCAGCGGTCGCGGCGCGGGCGGCTGGGCGCCCAGGGTCAGCGCCCGCTCGGCGGCGGTACGGGCCGCCGGGATCCGGTCCGGCTTGTCGGCCCGCAACTCCAGCAGCGGATCACCGGCGCGTACCGGGTTACCCGGCAGCCGGTGCAGCAACACGCCGGCACCGGCGCTGACCGGGTCCTCCTTGCGTGCCCGGCCGGCGCCCAGCAACCAGGCGGCGACACCGATCTGGTAGGCGTCCACATCAGACAGATATCCGTCCGATGTGGACCTGATCACCTCGGTCTCCGGCGCCTGCGGCAGCGGCGCGTCCGGGTCGCCACCCTGGGCACGTACCAGCGCCCGCCACGCGTCCATCGCCCGGCCGTCGCGAAGCGCCGCCGCCGGATCCACGCCGGGCAGGCCGGCAAGCGCCAGCATCTCCCGGGCCAGCGCCAGGGTCAGCTCCACCACGTCCGGCGGGCCGCCACCGGCGAGCACCTCGACCGCCTCGGCGACCTCCACCGCGTTGCCCACCGCCCGGCCGAGCGGGCTCTGCATGCCGGTCAGCACCGCCACGGTACGCACGCCGTGCGCCGCGCCGAGCTCCACCATGGTCGTTGCCAGCTCGCGCGCCGGCTGCACCGAGGTCATGAAGGCGCCGGAGCCGACCTTCACGTCCAGGACCAGGGCGCCGGTACCCTCGGCGATCTTCTTGCTCATGATGGAGCTGGCGATCAGCGGGATGGAGTCGACGGTACCGGTCACGTCGCGCAGCGCGTACAGCTTGCGGTCGGCGGGTGCCAGGCCGGCGCCGGCGGCACAGATGGCGGCCCCGACACCGCGCAGCTGGCCGAGGAACTCCTGATTGGACAGTTCGGTGCGGAAACCGGGTACCGACTCCAGCTTGTCCAGCGTCCCGCCGGTGTGCCCCAGACCGCGCCCGGAAAGTTGCGGTACCGCCGCACCACACGCGGCGACCAGAGGCGTCAACGCCAGGGTGATTTTGTCGCCGACGCCGCCGGTGGAGTGTTTGTCGACGGTCGGTCTATCCACTGTGGATAGATCGAGGCGCTCGCCGGAGGCGATCATCGCCAAGGTCCACCGGGCCACCTCGCGGCCGGTCATGCCGCGCAGCGCAATCGCCATGGCGAGTGCCGCCATCTGCTCGTCGGCGACCACGCCCCGGGTGTACCCGTCCACCACCCAGTCAATCTGCTCGTCCGACAGCTCTCCGCCGCCGCGCTTGGCCCGGATGATGTCGACCGCGTTCACCGGTCGGGCTCCCCTCGCGGTGGCTCCCACCGCTGCGGTATCTCCGGCGGCGGGTCGCCCTCGCCGGCCCAGTATGTCTGTCCGTCCACCGCCACCACCACTACGCGTGGGGTTCGACGCCGGCCCCAGGCGACCACGTCACCCGGATCCGGCCAGTGCGACGCCTCCTCCAGGATCCCGGCGGGTTCGTCGCCGGCGCCCGTCGAGCGTTCCCAGTAGCCGGTCCAGACCCGCTCGCCGTTGCGTACATCGGCGTGCACGAAGACCGCGCCGCGACCGTGGAACTCGCGCAGCCGGGCCGGCAGCTCCGGTGTGGCGGAGCCATCCACCCGGGCCAGATCGGCCGGGCCGAACGCGTGCGGCAGCAGCTCCGCCAGCGGTACCGGGCCCTGTCCCGTGTCGATCAGGCAGGCGCCGGTGGCGTGCTCCACCAGTAGCTGCCGGCAGCGGCCGCACGGCATCAGAGGATCCCCGAGACCGTCCACACAGGACAGGGCGACCAGCCGGCCGCCGCCGGTGCTGTGCAGCTGGGATACGACACCGC
>JAFMQQ010000807.1 GCA_017354595.1 Micromonosporaceae bacterium | reverse complement strand
TTGCGATCAAAGGCGCCGCCGCGGTTGACGAGGCGGCCGGCCATGCCGAGGCGGTACGGCGCCTCGGTGGCGGTACGCCGGTGGTGCGGCGATGCGGAATCGGATTCCTGGATCCGCCAACGACCGTCATCGAAGTGGTGCGGCGTGCGGAGGCTCCCCACCGCGCGCATCGGACCCGCGGGCGATGACGAACCTGGCCGTCGGCCGACAGATCGTTGGCCATGTCCGCCCGTCGGCCGTAGGCTGACGCGCGTCGCTAGTACGGTTCATCTAGCGGGCCGAATTTCTCTAGCCGGTGGGGTGGGTGAAGCCGGCATTAGCATGACGGGCGAACAGACCCGATCCGGGAGCAGGGCAGGGATGAGACGGTGTACGACACGGGCAGGTTCGACGAGTACGGCCTGAATCAGGCGCGCGCACAGCAACCCGAGTACGACGGCTGGTCAGTTGGGACGCCCGGCGACCACGAGCCGTCATCCCACTCCGGTAACGGCTTCGGTGCGGTTCCTCCGCTCGCCGTGCCGGCCATCCCCTCCCCCCTCGTCGACGCTGCGCCGGTCGCCCGGTCCTCGCTCGGCGATGGCAGGACCAACGCGGACTCGAGGACCGTGCCGTCGCCGCCGACCCAGGCGGTACCCACTCTTGACGGGGCGAGCGCGTCGCCGCAGCCCGCTGTTTCACGTGAAACGGAGGACCCGCCGCTGGCGCAGGAGGCGGAGCGGGCGGTACGGATTCTCAACCCGAGCGGTGAGATCACCATGCCGCGCCCCGCCCACCGCCGGGTGATCTGCGTGGCCAACCAGAAGGGTGGCGTGGGCAAGACCACCACCGCCGTCAACATCGCGGTGGCACTGGCCCTGCACGGCAACCGGGTGCTCGTGGTCGACCTGGATCCGCAGGGCAACGCGTCCACTGGTCTCAACGTGCCGCACCACGCAGGCGTACCCGATGTCTACGATTCGCTGATCGACAGCACTCCACTGGCGGACGTGACCCAGTCCGTGGAGGGGATCCCGAACCTGGCGTGCGTACCGGCGACCATCGACCTCGCTGGTGCCGAGATCGAACTCGTCTCCGTGGTGGCCCGGGAGTCCCGCCTCGCCCGGGCGATCCAGGGCTGCCGCACCGAGTACGACTACATCTTCATCGACTGCCCACCCTCGCTTGGACTGCTGACCGTCAACGCGTTGGTCGCCGCCCAGGAGGTGCTGATCCCGATCCAGTGCGAGTACTACGCGTTGGAGGGCGTACAGGCACTCACGAGCAACATTGCTCTGGTGAAGGCGCACCTCAATCCAGAACTGGAGATCACCACCGTATTGCTGACCATGTACGACCGGCGGACCCGGCTCGCCGATCTCGTCGAGCAGGACGTCCGGGCGCACTTCGGCGAGAAGGTTCTGCAGGCGGTGATACCGCGGAACGTCCGGGTCTCCGAGGCGCCCAGCTACAGCCAGTCGGTCATGACCTATGACCCGGGTTCCCGTGGCGCGATCAGCTACTTCGAGGCGGCTCAGGAGATCGCTGAGCGCGGCGCTCGGGCGGAAGGCGTTGGGGTGAAATGAGCAAGCAGCGTGGTGGCCTCGGCCGCGGGTTGGGCGCGCTGATCCCAACCACACCGGTCGCTGTGCCCGCGTCACAATCGGGCACCCCGCCCTCCCCCGGTGCGCCCATCCCCGGCTGGCAGCACGAGCTGAGTCCGGTGCCGGGCGCCCGGTTCGCCGAGATCCCGGTCGACGCCATCGTGGCTAACCCGAAGCAGCCACGCCAGGTCTTCGACGAGGAGGCGCTCGCCGAGCTGAAGACCTCCATCCAGGAGGTCGGCTTCCTGCAACCGATCGTCGTCCGCGAGGCGGGTCCGCAGAAGTACGAACTCGTGATGGGCGAGCGCCGGTGGCGGGCGGCCCAGTCGCTCCGCCGTGACACCATTCCGGCCATCATCCGCGAGACGCGTGACGACGCGCTGCTACGCGACGCGCTGCTGGAGAACATCCATCGGGTCAACCTGAACCCGCTGGAGGAGGCGGCGGCGTACCAGCAGTTGCTCGACGAGTTCGGCGCTACCCACGAGGAGTTGGGCCGCCGGATCGGCCGGAGCCGGCCACAGATCACCAACACGATCAGACTGCTGAACCTGCCGGCGCCGGTGCAGCGGCGGGTGGCGGCCGGGGTCCTCTCGGCCGGGCACGC
>JAFMQQ010000806.1 GCA_017354595.1 Micromonosporaceae bacterium | reverse complement strand
TTCCGAGTCGAGCGAGACGCGCTCGCCGACGCCGTCGCGTGGACCGCCAAGAGCCTGCCCAGCCGGCCATCGGTTCCGGTCCTGGCCGGCGTACTGCTGAGTGTGGCCGACGGCCGGCTGACCGTATCTGGGTTCGACTACGAAGTGTCCAGCCAGGTCACCACCGACGTGCAGGCCGATGCCGACGGCTCGGCGCTGGTCTCTGGCCGGCTGCTCGCCGAAATCACCAAGGCGCTGCCCGGCAAACCGGTGGAGATCGCCGCGGTCGGCTCGTCCCTGGAGCTGGTCTGCGGGAGCGCCCGGTTCACCCTGCCCACCATGCCGGTCGAGGACTACCCGACCCTGCCGGACCTGCCGAGCACCGCCGGTACCGTCGACGCCGCCACGTTCGCCACCGCCGTATCCCAGGTCGCGGTCGCCGCCGGCCGGGACGACACGCTCCCGTTGCTGACCGGGGTACGGGTGGAGTTGGAGGGCAGCCTGATGACGCTGCTCGCCACCGACCGGTACCGGATGGCGATGAAGGAACTGCCGTGGCAGCCGGAGAAGCCGGACGCGAGCCTGCAGGCGCTGGTACCGGCGAAGACCCTCAGCGATGCCGCGAAGACCCTCGGCCCGCTCGGCGGTGAGGTGACCGTGGCACTGTCCCGGGGCGGCCTGGGCGAGGGGCTGATCGGCCTGGTCGGTGGCGCCCGGCGCACCACCAGCCGGCTACTGGACGGCGAGTTCCCGAAGGTACGCAACCTGTTGCCCACGCACAGCGCCGGCAAGGCGCAGGTACCGGTTGCGGCGCTGAACGAGGTTGTCCGCCGGGTCGCGCTGGTCGCCGAGCGGGCGACACCGGTACGGCTTTCGTTCAACGAGGACGGCCTGGTCGTCGAGGCGGGCAGTAGCGAAGACGCACGGGCCAGCGAGGCGATGGAGTGCCGGTACGAGGGCGAGCCGGTGCAACTGGCCTTCAACCCCGCGTACCTGCTGGACGGGCTGGCCGCACTCGGGGCGCCGGTCGCGGTGCTCTCCTACACCGACCCGCGGCGCGCGGTCTCGCTGACCCCGGCCGGAGAGGATGACCAGCCGATTCCGGGGTACCACTACCTGATCATGCCGGTGCAGATCCGCGGGTAACGCGCCGCTGGCGGATCGCCGGGCGGCGGCACGTCCCCGGGACGACATCAGGGAGGGCACATGCAGCTCGGGCTTGTCGGGCTGGGTCGGATGGGCGGCAACATGCGCGCGCGGCTGCGCGAGGCCGGCCACGAGGTCGTGGGCTACAGCCGGAACCTGGACGCGGCGGATGTCCAGACTCTCGCCGAGATGGTGGACCGGCTCCCGGCACCGCGCGTCGTCTGGCTGATGGTCCCGCTCGAGGCGGTCGAGCCGACCATCGACGAACTGGCTGAACGGCTCAGCGACGGCGATCTGGTGATCGATGGGGGTAACTCGCACTACACCGACGACCAGCCGCGCGCCGCGCGCCTGGCGCAGCACGGCATCGGGTACCTGGACGCCGGGGTCTCCGGCGGGGTGTGGGGCCGCCAGAACGGGTACGCGCTGATGGTCGGTGGGTCGGCCGAGGACGTGGCCCGGGCGCAGCCGATCTTCGACGCGCTGAAGCCGCCGGGCGAGTTCGGCTTCGTGCACGCCGGACCCGTTGGCGCCGGGCACTACGCGAAGATGGTGCACAACGGTATCGAGTACGGCATGATGCACGCCTACGCCGAGGGGTACGAACTGCTTGAGGCGGCCGAGGTGATCGACAATGTGCCGGGCGTGATCCAGTCCTGGCGCAGCGGCACCGTGATCCGTTCCTGGCTGCTCGACCTGTTCACCGCGGCGCTGGGCGAGGATCCCGAGCTGGCGAAGCTGCGCGGGTACGCCGAGGACACCGGCGAGGGCCGGTGGACGGTGGATGAGGCGATCCGGCTGGCGGTACCGCTGAACGTGATCACCGCCGCGCTCTTCGCCCGGTTCACCTCGCGCCAGGAGGACTCGCCGCAGATGAAGGCGGTGGCGGCGCTGCGCAGCCAGTTCGGCGGTCACGCGGTAAGAGAGGAGTAGCCGGTTGTACGTCCGGCGCCTTGAGCTGGTGGACTTCCGGTCCTACCCCGGGGTGGTCGTGGAGTTCCAGCCGGGCGCCACGGTCCTGGTGGGCCCGAACGGTACCGGCAAGACCAATCTGGTCGAGGCCCTCT
>JAFMQQ010000805.1 GCA_017354595.1 Micromonosporaceae bacterium | reverse complement strand
GCGGCGACGGAGCGTAGGCCGGCGGCGAGTTCCTCGTCATTGACGGCGATGCCGTTCTGCCGGACCCGGTTCAGCGCGGTCAGCAGTTGCTCCCGGGCGGTGATGGTCTTGGGCCCGCGGCGGGCCAGGTCGGTGCGGTCGAGCAGGGCGCGTAGTTCGGCCTGATCCTGGTAGGCGAGCAGCACCTTGCCCATCGAGGTGCAGTACGCGGGCAGCCGGGAGCCGACGTTGAGGTGCAGGCCCATGGCGAAGTTGGCCGCCCGACCGCTGCGACGGCGGTCGATGTAGACGATGTCCGGGCCGTCGAGTACCGCCATGCTCACCGTGTACCCGGTCTCATCGGAGAGCGCCTGCAGGTGGTGACCGGCGACCCGGTTGATCTCCATCGAGTTGATGGCGGCGAACCCGAGGTCGACCACCCGCGGACCCAGTGAGTACCGCTTGGTCTCCGGATCCTGTTGCAGGTAGCCGAGCTTGGCCAGGGTGGCCACGTAACGGAAGGTCGTGCTCTTGTTCAGCCCGACCGCGCGGCCCAGCTCGGCGATGCCGAGCACCGGCTTGTTCTCGCTGAATGAGGAGAGGATCAGCAGCCCCCGTTCCAGCGACTGGGAGAACGCGGCGGCGGATGCCCGGCCGCCGGACGCACCGCCGCCCGGCGGGTCAGCGGCGCCTGGATCGGAGGCCGTGCGGTGCGGAGGCATGGCTCATCCTAAGGCACGTGTTCGGATAGCTCGAACGGGATGTTGACGATCGGCACGCATGTCACTACCGTCCATCCACCCGCTCTGCAACTCGGCCGGCAGGCACACCCCAGGAGGTAGCCGTGGCGAATGAATCGCAGCACGATCCTTCATCCATGATCAGCCGGCGCCGGTTCCTCCGGACGGCCGGCCTCACCGCGACCGGAGCGGCCCTCTCCGGCCCACTGATGGCGGCCTGCTCCCCAGGTAGCGGTGGCGTCGGCGGCGGCGGATCCACCGCGAGTCTCAAGATTGGATTTGTCAGCCCGCGTACCGGCGCCGCAGCCGGCTTCGGCGAGCCGGACGCGTACGTGCTCGGCCTGGCCAGGAAGGCCTTCGCCAGCGGGCTGACCATCGGCGGCAAGAAGTACGACGTGACCATTGTGGACAAAGACGGGCAGTCGGATCCGCAGCGGGGGTCGCAGGTCGCCCAGGATCTGATCAACGGCGAGAAGGTCGACCTGATGCTGACCACCTCGACGCCGGAGACGGTCAACCCGGTCTCCGACGCGTGCGAAGCGGCGGGGGTGCCCTGCATCTCCACGGTCGTTCCGTGGGAGGCGTGGTACTTCGGCCGTGGCGCCAAGCCCAACGGGCCCAGCCCGTTCAAGTTCACCTACCACTTCTGCTTCGGTACCCAGCAGTTCCAGTTGGCGTACACGCACCTGTGGCCGCAGGTGTCGACCAACAAGAAGGTCGGCGCCATGTGGCCCAATGACTCCGACGGCAACGCGATCCGGCAGTCGCTGGGCCCGCTGCTGGCAAAGGCCGGGTACGCCATCGACGATCCCGGCGCCTACACCGACGGCACCACCGACTACTCCTCGCAGATCAACCGGTTCAAGAAGAACGGCGACGAAATCTTCAGCACGTTCCCGATCCCGCCCGACTTCGCCACCTTCTGGCAGCAGGCGGCGCAGCAGGGGTACAAGCCGAAGATCGCGCAGATCGCGAAGACCGGCCTGTTCCCGTCGCAGGTCGAGTCGCTCGGCGCGATCGGCGTGAACCTGGCCTCGGCGGCGTACTGGACGCCGACCTTCCCGTACACCTCGTCATTGACGAACATCTCGTCGAAGGCGCTGGCCGACGGGTACCAGAGCAGCGCCGGCAAGCAGTGGAACCAACAACTCGGCCCGAGTCTGGCGCTGTTCGATGTGGCCGCCGCCGCATTGAAGGCCGCCGCCGACCCGAAGGACAAGCAGGCGCTGGCGAAGGCGATCGGCACGGTGAGCGTGACCACCCCGATCGGGCAGATCGAGTTCGGCAAGGGGCCGAACGCCAGCGTCGTCGCCACCCCGATCATCGGCGGCCAATGGGTGGCCGTGAGCGGGAGCAGGTACCCGCTCGATTTCGTCCTGTGCGAGAACTCCTCCGACAGCAACGTGCCGGTCGCCGCCGCACTCAAGCCGTACGCATGACCGAGCAACTGGTTGCACCGGCGAGGACGGGAGC
>JAFMQQ010000804.1 GCA_017354595.1 Micromonosporaceae bacterium | reverse complement strand
CTGGGCGGCCGGCTGGGTCTGGGCGGCCGGCTGGCGGTCGCGAGTCGCGGCGCGCCGGACCGGTGCCGTCGCCGCGGGCAGGTCGAAGAGCGCCTCCCCGGCCAGCGAAGCACTGGCCAGCTCGGCCGGTTCGAAGAGCCGGATCACGCCGTACTCTCCGTCGAAACCCGGTGTCCGCCGCACCTCGCCCCGGCGCAGCCTGGCCAGCGCCTCGCCGAGCAGTTCGCCACCGGCCCGCGCAACCTCCGCGACCGGTACCTGGCGCAAGATGGCCAGCTCCGGCCCGAGTTCGGCGACCAGTGCCGCCAGCCGCGCCTGCACGCTGCGCGCGCGGGCACCCACGCGATGGATCTCGCCGAGGATCTCGGCGAGTTGGATCAGGTGCACCACGTCCTTGGCGCCGGCCGGTCGGGTGCCCTCCGGCCGGTCCGCGAGATCGTCCACACGGGACAGTACGCCGACCGTCAGCGGCTTGCCGCACTCCGGGCACTCTCCGCCGGCTGCCCGGGTCTGCTCCGGCTGCCAGTTCACCCCGCAGGCGCGGTGACCGTCGGCGTGGTACTTGCCCTCCTCGGGGAAGAACTCGATCGTCCCTTGTAGACCATCGCCGGTTCGCAGCGCCTCGCGTACCGCGTAATAGTCCAATGTGGAGTCAAGTAGGGTCGCCTCGCGGCCGAGCGCCGGTGCCGAGTGGGCGTCGGAGTTGGAGACCAGCCGGTACCGGTCGAGGCTGCTGACCCGCCAGTTCATCAGCGGGTCGGAGGACAGGCCGGTCTCCACCGCGAAGATGTGCCCGGCCAGGTCGGCGTAGCAGTCGGCGATCGCGTCGAAGCCGGACTTCGAGCCGAGCGCGGAGAACCACGGGGTCCAGATGTGCGCTGGCACCAGGTACCCGTCGGGGCTCGCCGCCAGGGTGATCTCCAGCAGGTCGCGCGAGTCGAGCCCGAGAATGGGCCGGCCGTCGGAGCCGAGGTTGCCGATGCGTCCAAGTGCCGTGTTGAACCGCGACACCGCTTCCAGATCGGGCAGGTAGACCAGGTGGTGCACCTTGCGGGTGCGGTCGTCGCGCTTGTAGATGGTGGAGATCTCGACCGAGAGCTGGAACCTGACCTGCGCGCCGCGCACGCTGGTCGGCAGCCTGCGGTCGACGTCCCGGTCGTCGTCCAGGTTCAGCTTGTACAGTCCGGGCTCGGCGGGTACGAGCGCCTCCCGCAGGTGGTCGCACCAAGCGGGATGGGTGAAGTCGCCGGTACCCAGCAGGGTGATCCCCTTGCGCCGGGCCCACCAGGTCAACGTCGACAGGTTGAGGTCACGGCTGCAGGCGCGCGAGTACCGGGAGTGAATGTGCAGGTCGGCGACGAAGGGCGCGGTGCCGGGCGGGTGATCGGGCACGACTGATACTGGCACGACGGGACCGCGACACGCCCGGCGCCACGCTGGTCCGTTTTGACCGTCTCCGGGCGAGCGTTGAGCGCCGGCCGGGTCAGGACCGATCAAGTTGCAATGGTCTGCTGCTGGGTCAGGCCGCGAGACCCGGGTACCGCACGCGAACCGGATCCTCACCCTGAAACGCCCACTGTGGACGATGCGTCGAGTGGCGCCGAGCCGTCGTGGCGCTGGCGCTCCGGGCGCTCAAGTCAATTTGTGAACCCGGGCACCCGTCATACCGAGCCGCGTGGCGCGATCCAGTCAACCTGCTGCCCAGTGACGGCCGCGATGTGGTCGAAGTCGGCGTCGTAGTGCAGGACCGACGCACCGTGTTGCTCCGCGGCAGCCGCGGTGAGCAGATCCATGACGCCGGCGGCTCGGTGCCGGCTCTGCGCGGCGAGCATGGCCTGGACCTGGCGGGCGCGTACCGCGATGTCATCGGTACAGCGAAGTTGTACGAGTTGGCCGCGGACCCGGGCGATGCCCTGGTGTTCGCGGGGATCACGGGCGGAGTAGCCGAGCTCCAGATCGACAG
The DNA here is from genome assembly GCA_017354595.1 of Micromonosporaceae bacterium. Taxonomy (GTDB): domain Bacteria; phylum Actinomycetota; class Actinomycetes; order Mycobacteriales; family Micromonosporaceae; genus DATEJJ01. The sequence continues at coordinate 230 of JAFMQQ010000804.1, read as the reverse complement.
TAACGAATGTAGCGAGGATGCCGTCGCTGGCCAGGCTCCGCAGCCGTGCCTCCGCGGCTGGAACCCTCTGGGCGACGGCATACGCTGACGTGTCAGCCAGGAAGAGGGTGGTCAACGGCGGGCGCCCTTCATCACCCCCGGGTCGGTGAGGTCGCCCCCGCCGAGCAGGAGCGGGTCGTCGAGCATGGCACGGGCGCGGGCCTTCCGCTCGGCTACGTAGCGCAGCGCCT
>JAFMQQ010000803.1 GCA_017354595.1 Micromonosporaceae bacterium | reverse complement strand
CGCCAGAGCGTTCCCGGCCGCGCGGTCGGCCGCGTCCGCTTGCTGTCGCGCGGCGAGCGCGTGCTGCCAGGCGATACCAGCGTCCCGGCGGGCAGCCACGAAGGCGGCGAGGGCCGCGTTCTGCGTCCGGGCGATCCGGTCGAGGTAGGCGAGCCGGTCGGCGAAGTCGGTCGGCGTACCGGCGGCCAGGACCATCGAGAGCGCGAGAATGTTACTGCCCTTGTACGCGTCGGCGGTCATCGCACCGACCTGGTCGCTGGCGGCGCTGACCCGCTGGCTCGCGTCGGTGTACTGGCCGTCGGCGACCTGGTACGCCGCCCGGGCGGCGAGCGCCACGCGATGGGCCTGGTTCGCCTCGGCCTGCCGGGCGGCGAGTACGCCATCCGCCTCGGCGACCCGTTCCCGGGCGCCGGGCAGCGCCTGGGTCGCCTGGCTGTACCCGGCCATCGCCTCCTGTACCGCCGCGGTCGCGTCCTCGTACAGCGCCCGCACCTGGGCGAGCTGCTGGTCAACCCGCGCCTTGTCGTCGTGCGGGTCAGCTGCGGCCGGCCACCCGCCGGCCAGCCCTCCCGCCGGCAGAGCCACGGCGAGGCACGCGGTCAGCGCAAGGACCCGGCGAAGGATGAGTGCCATGCGGCAGAAGGTACACATGCCGCATGGCACTCAGGACGCGTAACCCGGCAGAAATCGCTCGCAAGGGCGACGGCAGCCAAGGTCAGCAGCCGGAAGGCGAAACTACTTCTTGATGTAGAAGCGCAGGGTGACCCAGCCCGTGACGCCGCTGACCAGAGCGCCGATCACGAGCAGTACCGGTGCCATCACTACGATCCGCGACCACGGCACCGGTGTCAGCAGCGATGTCAACGGTTTCAGCGAGCCGTCGATCAACCAGACCTTCGCCGCTATCAGCGCGCCGAACGCCACGATCGCGCCGATCACCCCGGCGAACATCGCCTCCAGCACGAACGGCGACTGGATGAACCAGTTCGACGCGCCGACGAGCTTCATCACCCCGACCTCGCGACGCCGGCTGTACGCCGCCACCTGGATCGTGTTGCCGACCAGCAGCAGGGCCGCGACGCCCTGGACGATGGCGACCGCCAGCGCCAGGTTCTGCGCCGAGCCCAGCACGCCGAACACCTGGCTCAGCAACTGCCGCTGGTCGACGATGTCGGTGATCCCGGCCATCCCGTTGTACTTGTCGTGGATCTGCTGGTACTGGTTGGGGTTCTTCAACTTCACCCGGTACGACTCGGGCAGCGCGTCCGGCTTGGTCGCGGCGACCAGATCCGGCGCGTCCTTGAAGTCCTTCTGGAACTTCTGCCACGCCTCATCCTTGGTCTCGTGGATGACCGGCTGCTTGACCAGCGGGTCCTGCTTCAACGCGCTGTCGATCGCCGAGCGCTGGTCGTCGGTGATGTCGTTGGCGAGGAAGATCGATACCTGCACCTGGGCGAAGTAGACGTCCTTCATCGAGTTGATCTGTTGGTACAGAACCAGGCTGGCACCGAGCAGGGTCAGCGAGACGGCCATCGTGATGATCATGGCGATCGTCATCGTGACGTTGCGCCAGAGGCCGAGCATCACCTCGGAGAGGATGTACTTGAAGCGCATGGGAGTTCGGGGTTCCTTCCGGTCAGCCGCTCCGCCTGCCGAACCACAACCGGCTGGGCCGTGGCCCGTCGGGCATAGTGCGATCGGTGGGCCTGCTCTGGATGTGCTCAGCCATAAACACCGCGGGGCTGGTCCCGCACAATGTGCCCGCTCTCGATCTCGACGACCCGGCGGCGCATCTGGTTCACGATGTTGGAGTCGTGGGTAACCATCACCACCGTGGTGCCGGTCCGGTTGATCCGGTCCAGCAGCCGCATGATCTCGATCGATGTGTCCGGGTCGAGGTTGCCGGTCGGCTCGTCGGCGAGCAGGATCAGCGGCCGGTTGACGAAGGCCCGGGCCACCGCGACGCGCTGCTGCTCGCCGCCGGAGAGCTCCTGCGGGTACCGGTGCTCCTTGCCGCCCAGGCCGACCAGCTCCAGCACCTCGGGGACGACCCGGCGAGCGACGCCCTGCGACTTGCCGATGACCTCAAGGGCGAAGGCCACGTTCTCGTACGCGGTGCGGTTGGGCAGCAACCGGAAGTCCTGGAACACGCAGCCGATCGACCGGCGGAACCCGGAGATCCGCCAGGACCGCAGCT
>JAFMQQ010000802.1 GCA_017354595.1 Micromonosporaceae bacterium | reverse complement strand
CCGGTACGGATCTTCCAACCGTCCTCGACCAGCCGCCACGCCAGCAGCGTGCCGGCCAGCGGCGAGGTCGGGTCGCCGGCGAAGACCTCCTCGATGAAGGCCCGCTTGGTCACCCGACCGATTGCGCTGAGCGCGATCACCTGCGCCGCGGGCTCCACCAACCGGCCGAAGCCGGTGTCGACGGTCGACCAGTCGTGCGCCTTCGCGGCATCGCGGAGAGCCCGAGCCGCGGGCAGGGCCGCAACGGGGTCGAGGTCTGGCGCTGATGCCAGTAAGGCGGGGAGCACGGCAGGAGCATACGACACCCGGGGTGCCGCTGGATGGGCCAGTTTTCGGTCGGCTACCTGACTGCGCCGGCGGCCCGGCCGGAGCCGAGTCCAATGTGGACTCTAGTGGCAGCGTCGGCGAGGATGCCTTCGGCCGGCCCGGGAGCGTGGACGTAGGCGGTACGCATGGCCATTCATTGTGCCGCCAGGCGTTCTGCCCCTCGACGGCATTCGGCTCGTACGGATAGCATTCCCGCGTCTGGACGTACCGGCGCGGTCCGCTCGCGCTGGTCCCTCCACCCCGTCCCCCACAGCTCTCCCGCGCAAGGAGTTCACTCATGCGTTTTAGAAACCGTTATCTAGATCGTTCTCCAGGCTCCTCGGGCAGGGTGCGGTTACTATGGCGATCTGCCGTGGTCGTCGCTACTGCGCTTGTTCTGGCCGGGTTCGTCCAGGCCGCCGCGCGGGCCGATGACGCGGTGCTGCTCTCCAACGACTTCGAGTCCGGCTTCACCCCGTGGGGCGCCCGCGGCCCGGTGAGCCTGGCGCTGTCCGGCGAGTGGCACGGCGGCCTGCACAGCCTCGCCGTGACCGGTCGTACCGCCAACTGGAACGGTGTCGCGACCAACGCCAACGACCTGTTCAAGGCCGGCTCGACCTACACCGTGACCGGCTGGGTCAAGCTCCCGGCGGGTACCGCCGGCTCCACCGGTATCCACTTCACCGTGCAACGCACCCCGGCCGACGGCAGTGGCGACAGCTTCGACTGGATCGGTGGCAGCAACCCAACCACCGCCGACAGTTGGGTGCAGATCGGCGGCAGCTACACCTTCCCGGCCGGGCAGAGCGCCGCCACCCTCTACGTCGAGGCGGAGAGCGCGACCCTGCCGTTCCTGCTGGACGACGTGACCGTCAGCGGGCCGCCGCCGACCAGCGGGGTGACCACGGTCAGCGCGGTCGACTTCGAGAACGGGACCACCGGCACCTGGACCCAGAGCGGCGGTGACGCCAACACGCTGACCGTGATCGATGGCCCGGACGGCGGCAAGGTGCTCAGCGTCAACAACCGCGCCCAGGACTTCGTCGGCATCCAGAGCCCGACCGGGCTGTTCCAGGCCGGTAAGACGTACACGCTGTCGATGAAGGCGCGGCTGGCCCCCGGTACCGCCGGGTCCGCGGGGGTGCGCTTCGTGATGAAGCCGCAGTTCGAGTGGATCGGCAACACCACGATGACGGCGGACGCCTGGACCACCGTCAGTGCACAGTGGACAGCGCCGGGCACGGCGCCGGCCGGCACCGACCCCAGCACGCTCCAGGTCTACATCGGCACCGCCAACCTCGACCCGAACGTGCCGTACACGTACCTCATCGACGACATCCTGATCACCACGCAGACGAGCCCGATCCAGGACATCACGCCGATCAAGGACACGGTGGACTTCCCGATCGGGGTGGCGATCGACAGCCGGGAGACCGTGGGCAACCCGTCGCAGTTGCTGCTCAAGCACTTCGACCAGGTCACCCCGGAGAACCACTTCAAGCCCGAGGCGTGGTACGACGCGAACCACAACTTCCGGCCGGCCTCGGACGCGATCGCCATCATGAACTTCGCCCGGGACAACAAGCTGCGGGTGTACGGGCACACCCTGGTCTGGTACCAGCAGACACCGGCCTGGTTCTTCCAGGACGACCAGGGCAACCCGCTGCAGGCCGACGCGACCGGCCGGGCGATCCTGACCCAGCGACTGCATGACCACATCTTCAACGTCGCCAACTGGCTGGCCACCAACTACGGCCAGTTCGGTGGCGGTACCAACCCGCTGGTCGCCTTCGACGTGGTGAACGAGGCGGTAGCCGACAGCGCCGACAGCGCGGACGGCCTGCGTACCAGCCAGTGGTACCAGATCCTCGGGGCCAACTACATCAACCTCG
>JAFMQQ010000801.1 GCA_017354595.1 Micromonosporaceae bacterium | reverse complement strand
GGGCGGGCCGCCCGGTCCGCGAGGTTCTGGGCCGACCGGCCGGCGCGGCCGCGACCCGTCGAGCCGCCGCGAGCGCAGCCATCGGTACGGCAGATCAGCTATCTCATCCCGCTCGGCGCCGGCGCGGCGCTCGCGCTGCCGGCGCCGCCGACCGACGACGACCTGACCGCCATCAACGCCGCCGCGGCATCATTGCTGAAGTTGCTCGCCGAGCGCGGCCTGACCGACCAACCCAGCAGGAGGCCGCGATGAGCATCGATCAGATCCGGGACGAGCAGATGACCCCGACCGGCGGTGAGGCCGGCCTGGGCGCGCTGCGCACCGAACGCGGCAACCTGCCGCTGCACCGGCTCGACGTCCACGCCGCGATCACCGGCCTGGTCGCGGGCGTCCGGCTCACCCAGGGCTTCCGCAACCCGCACGACATGCCGCTCGAGGCGACGTATGTCTTCCCCCTGCCGGACCGCGCGGCGGTCACCCGGATGGTGCTGACCGCGGAGGGCCGGACGGTCGAGGGTGTGCTGCGCGAGCGGGCCGCCGCGCGTGCGGAGTACGACAGGGCGATCGCCGCGGGCCGGCGCGCCAGTATCGCCGAAGAGGAACGGCCTGATGTCTTCACCATGCGGGTGGGCAACATCCTGCCCGGCGAGCAGGTGAGTGTGACGCTCGAATTCGCCGGCCCCTTGTCGCTTGTGGACGGTCAGGCCGAGTTCCGGGTCCCACTCGTGGTCGCGCCGCGGTACGTCCCCGGTGTGCCGCTGCCCGGCGACCCGGTCGGCGACGGGTACGCCCCGGACACCGACGCGGTACCGGACGCGTCCCGGATCACCCCGCCGGTACTGCTGCCGGGGTTTCCCAACCCGGTGGCGCTGGGTATCGAGGTGACCCTGGATCCGGCCGGGCTGCAACTGCGTGGCATCGCATCCAGCCTGCACGCGGTCGACCAGGAAGGCGGGGTCATCGCGATCCGGCCGGGGGAGCGCGTCGACCGCGACTTCATCCTCAGGCTGTCCTATGTGGACGACCGCAGCTCGCTGGTACTGGTACCCGATGCCGATGGCGAGGAGGGGACCTACCAGCTGACCGTACTGCCACCGGCGGTGCCGGCCGGGGCGCGACCGCGCGACGTGGTGCTGGTACTGGACCGGTCGGGCAGCATGGCCGGCTGGAAGATGGTCGCCGCGCGGCGGGCGGCGGCGCGGATCGTGGACACTCTGACCGATGCCGACCGGTTCGCCGTGCTCACCTTCGACACCGCGGTGGAGCGGCCCGACGGGCTGCCCGCCGATCTGGTGGCCGGCAGCGACCGGAACCGGTTCCGCGCGGTCGAGCACCTCTGCGCGACCGAGGCCCGCGGCGGCACCGAGTTGCTCGCCCCGCTGCGCGAGGCGCTTCGCCTGCTTGGCGACGCAGGCGCCACCGGCACCGGCCGGGACCGGGTGCTGGTACTGGTGACCGATGGCCAGGTCGGCAACGAGGACCAGATCCTGCGCGAGCTGGACCCGGAGCTGCCCGGCGTACGGGTCCATACCGTCGGCATCGACCAGGCGGTCAACGCCGCCTTCCTGCGCCGGCTGGCCACCGCCGGCCGTGGCCAGTGCGAGCTGGTCGAGTCGGAGGACCGGCTGGACGAGGCGATGGATGCCATCCACCGGCGCCTCGGGGCGCCGCTGGTGACCGAGCTGTCGGTCCACACTGGACTGGATGTGGTACCCGGGAGCCAGGCACCGTCCCGGGTACCTGACATCTTCCCGGGCGTACCGCTGGTGCTCGCCGGCCGGTACACCGGCTCGCCTTCGGGCGCCATCAGGCTCGCCGGCCGGGGCTCGGATGGCGAGCAGTGGCAGGCGACCGTACCGGCCACCGTGTCGGAGAACCGCGCGCTGACCGCGATCTGGGCGCGCGGGTACCTACGCGACCTGGCGGACAGGTACGCGGTCGCCGGCGGTGAACCACTGGAGCAGCAGATCGTGGCGACCTCGCTCCGCTTCGGCGTACTGTGCCGGTTCACCGCGTACGTTGCCGTGGACAGCCGGGTCGTCACCGGTGGCGACGCGCCGCACCGGGTCATCCAGCCGGTGGAGTTGCCCGCTGGCTGGCAACCGGCGCGGCCGCCGGCGCCGTTGCCGGCCGCAATGCCGATGTCGATAGCGGGAGGCCTGCGCCGGATGGCCCCGGCCGGGGCGGTCGACCGCGCGGTTGCG
>JAFMQQ010000190.1 GCA_017354595.1 Micromonosporaceae bacterium | reverse complement strand
CGGGCGCGGACTGCCGACCCGCGGCCGGTTGCCGGCCGGCGCCCGGTGGACTCCCAGCAGGCTGGCCGGTAGCGGGCTGGGGCCCGGCTGCGGGCTGGGACCCGGCTGCGAAGACCGACAGTTCGATGCTGCTCTGCCCGGCACCGGGCGCCGCTGCGGCGTTGACCGCCTGCCCGCGGGCGTCGGACTCGTCATCGGCGCTCCACACCGCGTATCGCCGCCTGCTCGCCTTGGCCCGGTACATCGCTACATCTGCACGGTTCAGCAGGTCGGGGAAGCTGGTGGCGCCGTCCGCGCTCGCCACTCCGACCGACGCGGTGAGGGTGACCGTGACACCGCCGACCCGCACCGGTCGCGCCACCGTGGCACACAGCGCCGCGACGCCCGGCTCCCACCAGTACCGTCCGGTCCAGGCTGCGATGCCGCCGCTGCGACCGGCGTGACCGTTCGGGCCGGTGGGCGCGCCGCTGGGGCCGGTGAGTACCGCGGCGAACTCATCGCCGCCGATCCGGGCCGCCGGGTTGGCTCCCGCCCACGTTGCGATCCGCAGGGCTATCTCGCGCAGCACCAGGTCACCGGCGTGGTGGCCGTACCCGTCGTTGACAGGTTTGAATCCATCCAGGTCGAGTACGAGGACCACGGCCGGCGCGCCGGTGGCCTGGATCCGTGGCACCGCGAGCGCGGCGAGCAACCTGCGGTTGGGCAGGCCGGTCAGATCGTCGTGGCCAGCCGCCCAGGACAGTGCCGCCCGCTCCGCCTCGAGCCGCGCCACCTCGGCGCCCAGCCGGGCCAACTCGTCGGCCTGGCGCCGGGTGTACGCGCCCGATGCGATCCGTACCGCGGGGTGAAGGATCCCCATCCCATCCCCTCGTCTGGCGGAGGTCTGTGATCAACGAGTGACGCCGGCGCTACCGGCCGGCCGTCACATCGGTAAGCATGACAGTGACTCATCCCATCGTGCAAGATTTCGTGGCGATCGGTTGTCTCGGAGAGATCGTGCGCGAGAATCAATTTCGGTTACGCTTTGTACGCCAGCGTTTCGTCGTGAAAGAAGAGACAGGCAGTCCCCGTGAGGAGAATCCGGATGGACAGCACCACCCCATGGATCATGTCCAGCAGGTCGAGCGGCAATGGTGGCAGCTGTGTGGAGGCTCGCCGTCACGGCGGGCTCATCGAGGTACGCAACAGCAAGCAACCTGAGGCCGGTACTGTGCGTTTCACCGCCGAGGAGTGGGACTCCTTCCTCGACGGCGCGAAGAAGGGTGAATTCGACCAGCTGCTGGCGGGCTGAGGCCTGCCGGTGGGCTGAGGCCAGGCTCGCCAACCCCGCTCCGGCCGATGACCTCGGCCGGAGCGGGCCGGCGCGCGATCAGGTCACCTCGCGGCCGGCTCCGGCCCGGGCGCTGCCGCGCGCCCGATGGCCACACCCTCCACTGTGGTCAGGCGCCTCGCGCCGGCGGAGGCTTGACGCCGACGGCCGCCCAGAACCTGTGCGGCGCCGCCTGCGCCGCCTGCTCGTCCTGCGGGTCGGGGCGCCAATCCTGCACCCATGCCACGCCCGGCTCGACGAGGTCGAGGCCGGTGAAGAAGCGTTCCACCTCGGCTCGGGTACGGGTGGTTCCGGACGTGTTCGCCTGTCGCTTGTAGACGGCCGCGGCCGTCTTGAAGCCGCTGCTCTGCGCCGCGATCGCCTCCGCCGCGCCGTGGCTGATGGCCAGGTAGCTGCCCGGAGCCAACGCGCCGACCAGTTCGGCGACCAGTTCGTATGGCCGGTCGTCGTCGGGGACGAAGTGGAGTACGGCGGCCAGCAGCAGTCCGGTCGGCTGGCTCAGGTCGAGCAGCCGGCGTAGCGCCGGGTGGCCGAGGATCTCGCCGGGGCTGCGCAGGTCGGCGCGGATGGCGATAGCGGTGGGGTTGCCAGCAAGGATCTCCATGCTCTCGGCGACCGCGACCGGGTCGATGTCCACATAGACCACACGTGAACCGGGCGCCTCCCGCTGGGCGATCTCGTGCACGTTGCCCTGGGTCGGGATGCCGGAGCCGATGTCGAGGAACTGCCGTACGCCGGCCCGTACCAGGTGGCGTACGGCGCGCCGGAGGAACGCCCGGTTCGCCAGGGCACCCTCCCGCGAACCCGGGAACAGCTCCATGACCTTCCGGGCGGCCTCCTGGTCGGCCGGAAAGTTGTGGATGCCACCGAGGTAGTAGTCGTACATGCGGGCCGCCGTGGCCGGCTTGGCTGCGGCGCCGCGGGAACCGTCCATTGTGCTCAGCCGGCCGTCCGCGTCCGCTTCACCGCGACACCGGCCCGGACCAGGCTGCGCTCCGGCGTGGCGGCGAACGGACCGGGCGCCTCGGGGTCGGGGCGCCATTCCGACAGCCACACCAGGCCCGGCTCGACCAGGTCGAGGCCGGTGAAGAAGCGCTCCACCTCGGGCCGGGTGCGCGTCTGGACCGCGGTAGCGGCCTGGCGCTTGTACAGGTCGGTGGTGACCAGGTTGCCGTTGCTTTCCGGTGCGTGGACTTCGGTCGTCCCGTGGCTGAGCGCCAGGTAGCCGCCGACGGGCAGGGCGTCGACCAGCTCCGCGACTGCGGCGTGCGGCCGGTCGTCGTCGGAGATGAAGTGCAGTACGGCAACGAGCAGCAGAGCGGTGGGCTGGGTCAGGTCGAGCAGGCGGCGTACGGAGGCGTGGCCGAGGATCTGGCCCGGATTGCGTACGTCGCCGAGGATGGCGGTGGCATTGGGATTGCCGGCGAGGATGTCGAGGCTCTCGGCGACGGCGACCGGGTCGATGTCCACGTAGACGACCCGGGAGTCCGGGGCGAGCCGCTGGGCGATCTCGTGCACGTTGCCCTGGGTCGGGATACCCGAGCCGATGTCCAGGAACTGGCGGATGCCGGCGCCGGCGAGGTACCGGACGGCGCGACCGAGGAACGCCCGGTTGACCTGGGCGATGGTGCGCGTGTCGGCCGACAGCTCGATCAGCCTGCGGCCGGCCTCCTGGTCGGCGGGGAAGTTGTGGATCCCGCCCAGCAGGTAGTCATAGATCCGTGCGGGCGTCGCCGGCCTGGCCTTGCCCCCCGGTACCGCCATGTCCATTGTGGTCACCGAGCTCCTACGCCGTGGTGGTGGACGGTTTGCGGGCCACGCCGGCCCAGAGCAGGGAGCGCTCCGGCTGCTCGACGAACTGCTCGGCCTCGGCGGAGTCCGGGCGCCATTCGGCCACCCACACCACGCCCGGGTCGACCAGATCGAGACCGGTGAAGAAGCGTTCGAACTCCGCCCGGGTGCGCGCCTTGCTCGCCGTGGCGGCCTGCCGCTTGTACAGGTCGATGATGGTCTGGGCGTTCGAGCTCTCTGGCTGTACCGCTTCGGTCGCCGACTGGCTGAGCAGCAGGTAGCTGCCCGCGGGCAGCGCGGCGACCAGTTCGGCGACCAGCGCGTATGGGCGGTCGTCATCCGGGATGAAGTGCAGTACGGCGGCGATCAGCAGCGCGACCGGCTGGTCCAGGTCGAGCAGCTTGCGCAGCGTGGCATTGTTGAGGATCTCGCCGGGCCGGCGCAGGTCGCCGTGGATGGAGGTGGCGTTGGGGTTGCCGGCGAGCAGTTCGAGGCCTTCGGCCACGGCGACCGGGTCGATGTCAACATAGACGACGCGAGAGCCGGGGGCGGCCGGCTGGGCGATCTCGTGTACGTTGCCCTGGCTCGGGATACCGGAACCGACATCAAGGAACTGGCGGATCCCGGCGTCGGTCAGGAAGCGTATCGCGCGGCGCAGGAACGCCCGGTTCGCCCGCGCCATCACCCGGGCATCCGGGTACAGCTCGAGGATCCTGCGGGCGGCTTCCTGGTCGGCCGGGAAGTTGTGGATACCGCCCAGGATGTAGTCGTAGATGCGGGCAGGCGTTGCCGGCCGCGCCTTGGCGTTCGGTGTCGGACTCTCCATACCGCCCGGTCCTAGTGGTACTCGTCGACGGGTATCGAATCCCTGCTGATCAGCTGGAAGATGCGCCGGTACTCCTCGACCTCGTGCGACTCCTCGAGGTACAGCGCGCCGACGTGGGACTCCAGGTAGACCACATCGGGGTCCTCCGGGTCGTCGAAGTCCAGGATCCGGAAGGCGCCTGCCATCGCGGCATGCGCGCCCACCGACCAGGGCAGTACCCGGATGTCCACAGTGTCCTGTTGGGCGATACGGCGCAGGTGCTCGATCTGCGCCTTCAGTACCGCCTCACCGCCCACCGGCCGGGTCAGCGCCCCCTCACCCAGGATGGCGACGACATGCGGTGCCGGCTCCCGGCCGAAGAGCGTCTGTTGCCGCTGCATGCGCAGCTTCACATGCCGGTCGGCGGCCTCGTCACCGGGCGGCTGCGCGGAGTTGAAGACGGCCCGGGCGTACTGCTCGGTCTGCAGCTCGCCGGGGACCAGCTCGCCGTCGTACCCGCAGATCCGGGTCGCGCTCGCCTCCAGTCCCACGTACAGCTTGAACCAGTCGGGGATGACCGGGTTGGCATCCCACCACTCCGGCTGGGAGGTGCCCAGCGCTAACTCGGCCAGGGCGTTGGTGATGCTGTCGTCGGCGCCGTAGAGCCAGCACAGCGCGCGGACGTTGGCCACGGTGACGGGTACCTTGCCGGTCTCGATCCGGTGCAGGGTCGGCTCCGAGATCCCGAGCTTCGCCTCGGCGACCTCGCGGCGGCTCTTGCCACTGGCCAGGCGCAGGGTTGTCAGCCGGCGCCCGAGCGCCCGCCGCACCACCCGCTGACCGGTGACCGGCACCCCTCGCACCTCCTCTGTGTCTCCCGCCAGCGACCTAATTACCAGGAGACCGACGCGGATACCATACAGGCTCTCGGGTGTCACGGGCAGTCACCGGTGTACATGGATTTGCGACGACGGGCTGAGGTTGCCCTGGACGGCCGGGCTTTTGGACTCGGCCGGACAGCCGGCGAACGATCCGGACCGCGTCGCCCGAGCGCCCGGCATTTGGTGCCGAGCATGGTGAACCGGGTGAACCGCACTCCAGTCGTTCGCCGGCGGCCACCGCCGGCACCCTTCCCTGACATCGCGGAATGTCTACTGTGGACAGCCGGCTCGGCCGGGTCGCTGTTGCTGGCCGAGGCGCTGGTGGGGGCTTGACTTCGCCGGGGCGACGGTTCGATGCTGTTGCGTGTCGCATGATCCTCCGGGGCCGCCGCCGCGCGACCCGCGCGCGGCCTCAGGCGGCAGCCTCGTGCCGACGCTGCCGGGGCGGCACTACAGCGACCCGGAGCTGTTCGCCGCCGAGCAGCGGCTGATCTTCGAGGCGATGTGGTTCTGCGCGGCGCGCGGCGAGGACCTGGCCGTGCCGGGCGCCTACCGCACGGTACCGGTGGGTCGGGAGAGCCTGCTGGTCAACCGGGCCGCCGACGGCTCGGTCCGGGCCTTCCTCAACGTCTGCCGGCACCGTGGCGCCCGGCTGTGTACCGACGAGGCCGGCTCGGTGCGGCGTAGCTTCCGGTGCCCGTACCATGCCTGGACCTACGATCTGGACGGCCGGCTGGTCGCCGCACCCAACCTGGCGAGGATGCCCGACATCGACCGGGTCGAGTACGGTCTGGTGCCGGTACACGTGCGGGAATGGCTCGGGTACGTCTGGGTGTGCCTGGCCGACCAGCCGCCCCCGTTCGACCGGGACGTGGTGGGTGCGGTCACCGCGCGGCTGGGGGACGCCGGGGCGATCGACCGGTACCGGATGGCGGAGCTGCGGCTGGGGCGGCGGATCGTCTATGACGTGGCGGCCAACTGGAAGCTGCTGGTGGAGAACTTCATGGAGTGCTACCACTGCGCCACGATCCACCCGGAGCTGGTCGCGGTGCTGCCCGAGTTCGCCGGCGGGTACGCCGCCCAGTACTACGTCGGGCACGGCGCGGCCTTCGCCGACCGGGTCGAAGGGTTCACTGTGGACGGATCGGCCGGCCTTGCCCGGATCCCGACGCTGCTGGCCGAGCAGGACCGCCGCTACTTCGCCATCACCATCCGGCCGCAGGTCTTCCTCAACCTGGTGCCCGACCACGTGATCGCGCACCGGATGTACCCGCTCGGGGTGGACCGTACCGTGGTCGAGTGCGACTGGCTCTACCTGCCCGAGGTGGTCGCTGCGGGCAGCGACCTGGACCGCTCGGTCGAGCTGTTCCACCGGGTCAACCAGCAGGACTTCGAGGCGTGCGAGCGGTGCCAGCCGGCGATGTCCTCGCGGGCCTACGGCGGGGGTGGGGTGCTGGTGCCCAGCGAGCACCACCTCGCTGAGTTCCACGCCTGGGTGCTCGCGCGGCTGGGCGGGCAGCCGGAGGGTGCGCGGCCGGAGCCCGGGCAGCGGGATGGTGCGCGGCCGGAGCCCGGGCAGCGGGATGGTGCACGGCCGGAGCC